>JBJKSS010000257.1:0-5732 GCA_046703745.1 Spirochaetota bacterium | reverse complement strand
GGCATTATGTTCGGCATACTGATAAACATCTACATGGTCAACGTCGGCCTCGATCTGACAGAAGTGCTCAAGAATGCAAACATGGAGAACATAGGCTACAGGCTCGTGGGGATTTTCAGGTCGGCGTGGAATTACGGCACGATCGTATTCTCAGGCATCGGCGCAACACTTGTGGCCTCGTTGGCCGCCTACTTCCCGGCAAGAAGGGCGGTCAAAAAATCAATCGTCGATTCTTTGAGGTTCGAATAAAATAATAACGGAAAAGGCGGCATGAATAAAATCAAAACCGGCGGTTTAACGTTCATTTTAACAATTGCATACAGGAACATTTACAGGAACATAAGAAGATCGCTCTTCTGCATAATCGCCGTGGCCCTTGCCGTATTCTTCATAATAATGATGATGAGCTACATCAGGGGCATCCTGGACAGCGTAAAAAAAGTTATAACAACATTCGATGTCGGCGACATAAAAATATACACGAAAGAATACGATGCGAAGAAGGACTTTATGCCGCTGCAATATCCGGTAATACCGCCGGACGGGAACCTGGATGATTTTCTCAACGAAATAAAATCCGTCAGGGGCGTAAGGGCAGTTTTCCCGAGGATAGAGACCGCAGCAACGCTCATGGACTCAAGCGTAAAACACGCCGTTTTATGGGGAATAAAAATCAATGAAGAGATGAATGCGAACCGTTTCAACCTGAGCAAAATGACAAACGGTCTTTTGACAGGCAGATATCCCGAAGCAGGCAGGAACGAATGTGCAATAGGCCTGAGGATCGCCGGGAAACTGCGTATAATAAAACCTGTAATCGAAAACTCTGAGTTTGAAACTCTTTATCAGAAGATTGGCGAAAAGGACAAAAAACTGCTCGACAAATACTACAGGCCTGACAATAATATGGGCGTGTACCGGCTTTCACCGGGAAAAAACGAACAGGGCAAAACCGGCTTTTTTGAAAAACTCGCCGAGTTGAAAACCGGGAAAACAAAAAAGCATGTTTCAAATGAAATCAACAGGGCCGATGAGCTTCACCTTCTGACGATATTCATCGAAAACACTCATCCGAAAATACTTATGAAAATAATATCAAGCTCGTACTCCGAAAAATTTTTCGACCCTGTAGTAACGGGAATTTTCGAATTCGATTACGCACCGGTTGACAGCACATACATTCTCACGCAATACGACAGGCTCGCAAAACTCGGCGTACTGAGGAATAAAACCCAGGCCGTTTTCATCTACCTTGACAACCCTGCCAGGGCTCCGCAGGTTTCAAAAATCTTGTCGCTTAAACTCAACAACGGCGATTTGATCGTGAGGGACTGGGAGAGCCAAAACCTCATATCGATGTTCAGACAGTTCAGCATAATCTATTACATAATCTACGTCATATTCATCGTAATAGCCTCGTTCCTCATTGTCAACACGATCATCATGGTGATAAACGAGAGGATCAAGGAGATAGGCATGATGGGCTCGCTCGGTATGAAGAGGAATGAAATCGTACGCGTTTTTTTCCTTGAAGCGGTTGTATTGAGTTTCTTCGGATCGCTTGCCGGAACCATAATAGGCGGAGTCATAACATTTGTTGTTTCCAATTTTCCGATCAGCATGGAAGCCCTCACCGGAGGTATCGACCTTCCGATGGGCAATACCATATTCATCAATTTTTCTTTCCTCACACTGCTGTACGGTTTCCTGTTCGGCATGATACTCTCATCGCTGTGCACGATCCTGCCGTCGCTTAAATCGGCGTTTATCGATCCTGTCGAGGCGCTGAGAAGATAGAATACAAATGAGAAGGTAAACAAAACGCACCGGGCGGGCCCGATGCGTATACAAATTCATTATCTTACAAATCAGCGCGGCACATGGGTATCAAGGAAATCCGATGCGGTCTTGTTCCATTCATCAATAATCGTCTTGCGCCCGGAATTCATTTCATCAATGCTTTTTTTGTATAATTCGCCCGCCGCATTCAGTTCGTTGACCTTCTGATTGTATTTATCCACATCGTCCTGTGTAATATCCGATTTCTTTTTAGCATTGAATGATTTTTTTATTTTGTTGAATATCTCCAGCTTCATCAGATAATCGGTGATGAGGGAACATTTTTCAGAAGCCTCGTCCTTGTAGAATTTCAACACCTTTTCACAAACATCCCTGAGCGATGCATCCTTGTCATACCCTTTCATGGAGCCAACCTTTTTCAAGCCGTCACCTGCAAAATTGAGAAGGGCGCCTCTGTTTTGCTCTATCTGATTAATGTCATTCTTGTCAAGCAGGCCCACAAGTGCATTCTCCTGTTTGTAGGATTTGAAGAAAACCAGATAAATTATCGAATAATAATCCATAACCTGTCCGGCAATTTTCAGGTTTTTATAAAGTTGATCGGTATTTTCCAGAAGCTTTATGTTGTTATTCTTTGCAAATTCCTTGACCTGTGCATCAAGCTTGTTGCTTATCTGATCCATTTTATCGCCGGCTTC
Organism: Spirochaetota bacterium; assembly: GCA_046703745.1. Classification (GTDB taxonomy): domain Bacteria; phylum Spirochaetota; class GWE2-31-10; order GWE2-31-10; family JAFGQB01; genus CAZHHK01. Next base: position 3,234 of record JBJKSS010000257.1, on the reverse strand, counting down.
CTTCTTTGCAAGCATATACGCCTCCATGTCATCATACGACTGCTCGGCTATTTCTTCCATATTGACAAGTTTCGCATAATCTTCGGTTAAAACGGCATGAAGCGCCGTCAAATATTTCAGTACAGCATCCTTCAGGGAAGTATCATTGTTAAATCCCTTCATTACCTTGACCTCTGCAGTCGTTTTTTCAACCGATCTTATTAGAGCCTTGCGCTTGCTCTCTACCCTAAAAGCACTTTTTGTATGAGCAGCTGTCTTGATGTATTCCCACATATCCTTTGATATCTGGTCGTACTTCGAAGAGATCAGATCAAGATATGAAACAGCCGGGCTTTTTTCTTCCGCCGACAGCGGCAATGCCAAAACAACCGCCATTATAATTACGGCGAGTCCGATTTTTTTAAAATTTTTCTCCATAATACCAAAAACTCCTTTATTGATTTATATAATCGCACATGATCTTGTATGCCTCATCTATGTAAATATCTTCGTCAATCGCTTTCAGCAGGTCGTCGTTTACGGCCTTCTCATAGGAATCAACCTCGATTATTTCATTTTCAAACGAAGTGTTACCCGCTCTGAATGAAACCGATTTGCGACTCATCGAATTATCCATGTCATCAAATACCCTGCCGCGTTCATTCATGCTTTTGAAAAACTCATTAATATCGAGAGGATACGGAAAATCGGCGGCAAGATATTTTTTCAAATCTTCATTCAGGGAAACTATATCCCTGAACTTTTCATCAGCCGAAACTCTCGCATGACTTTTTACAGCAAGCATTTTCGTGTAGATATCGCCCGACTTCCTGTAAACGAAATTTTTAACGACTCTATCGGAAGGGTGCGCAACGGGGAGGGATTTTTCACCCAATGCAAGATACTTCGTGTAATCCGGCAGCAAAACATCCGGCATTACGCCCTTTAGCTGATGGGTCTGCCCGGTCAGGCCGTAATACCTGTAAACCGTCAGTTTGACGAAATCTTCGGATTTTTTGTCGTCAGAATCAATTTTTTGTTTTCCTCCATCCGAGGCGGTTATCGGAAAAATCACCTGGCCGCTGGCTTTTCCAAAAGTCGGCGAACCCACAATCAGTGCCCTGCCGTAATCCTTCATGACCTGGGCCAGCATCTCCGAAGCGGAGGCGCTCAGCCTGTTTACCATCAATATCAGGTGACCGTCGTAGATCAGTCCCCGATTGGCATCCTTGATGATCCGTGGAGTTTTGTCCCGCCCGGCTTCAATGCAAAGCGGCCCTTCATCGATGAAAATTCCGGCAATGTCCATCGCTTCCTTCACCGAGCCTCCGCCGTTATTCCTCAGGTCGAGTATAATGCCGTCGATCTTTTCCCTTTTGAGCTTTATAATTTCAGCCGCAAGGTCATTGGCGCATTCCGAAGAATTGCCGTTTTCCCAATCGGTATAAAAATCAGGAAGATAGATATAGCCTATTTTTTTCTTCCCGTTCAGCACAAAGCTTTTTATCTTGCCGTAATCATCCTCAATTTTTTCCTTTTCAAGCCTTACTATCGAAAGCAGGCCGCTTTTCCTCCTGAGGTAAAGGGTAACCGCTTTTGTCTTCCCGGAGTTTATCAACGCATCGACATCGTATTCCGACAATTCAAAAAGCTCTACCGGCGGAGTGGAACCTGAAAATTTTATTTTAATCACCCTGTCGCCCTTATTGATCCTGGCGCTCTTCCATGCAGGGCCGCCGGGCACAAGGCGGTTTACCACGTATTCGCCCTTGTTGTTCTTTTTCAGGTAAAACCCGAACGAGTATTCCCCTGAAGAAAGCGACGTTTCGAAGTCTTTCTTGTCACCGGTTGAAAAATATTCGGTATGCGGATCATAACGGTTTGCAATGGATCTAAGCAGCATCGGGAAGGCGTAAGCATCGATGCCGCCGGGGTATTTCAATACATTGCGGATATGATTAAGCCTTCTGTTTTTTACGGCAGACCTTGCAGAGGGTTCAAAGCGCATGATCTTTTTAAAATCATCTTTAAGAGCCGGATCATCCAGGGTCTTGTTATAAAGGTAACTCAATATCTCATACTTCAAAAGCTCCTTCCATCTGACCGCAAGCTCTTTTGCATCTGCCGCATAATCCGCAGCATCATTCTTCGGGAAAACAAAATTTTCTTTTTCAGAATAATTCATCGGCGCTTTAAGGAGCCCCGATGCAATTGAATACGCTTCCTTAAGCCTGGTTTCATAACACCCGGCAGCCTTTTTGAAAAAAGCGATCAAGCCTTTTGCCATGCCGTTTGACGGATCAAACTTGCAGGCCTCAAATGCCGCGATGTCCTGGCCGGTAAAATAAAGCGCCTCGGGATCAAGGTTTTTCAGGAATGAAATTTTTATATCATTGAAGACATCTTCATCAAGATCAAGTTTATTGTAGTGGTATTCCTGCAGGACACCGAAAAGGTCTTTAACCTTTTTCGTATGATCCGGACCTGCCCAGGCAATGAAACAGGAAAAAATCATCTGGAAAATACATAGGGCAACGATCCCGGAAAATTTGCGAACCGTCATTACAAACTTCCTCCATGAACTTTTTTAAAAAATTTATTGAACAGATGAAACTGAAAGTCATTGATTGATAAAAGGTTTATAATAGATTATTTCATGCAAGTCAATGAATTTGCAATTCATTTTAAACTGTAAATTGTCCATCGGGGTTTTCTCTCAGCCCTTCACCGCACCCGCGAGAATTCCCTTTATGAAATATTTCTGGAGGAACAGGAATATGAGGATCGGCAGAGCCATCGATATGAATGCGGAAGGCGTTATTATGCTGTAGCCTGACTCCAGCGAGCCGGTCATCGAGGTGAGCCTCACCGTCAATGGCGCAACCTCGGGATTGCCGCCGAGGTAGACGAGTGAAACGAGGAGATCATTCCACACCCATAAAAACTGGAATATCACGAGGCTCGCAAAAACCGGCAATGACAACGGCACAACGATGTTCGTGAAAATCCGCATTCTTCCCGCGCCGTCGATCATCGCGGATTCGACGAGCGGCGAAGGAACCTTCGAAAAAAAATTCCACAAAAGATATATCGCAAAAGGAAGTCCGTATGCGGTATGCGCGAGCCAAACGCCGGGGAAGGTGCCGGAAAGTTTTATGGCATTGAGCATCCTGAGGCCGGGAATCAAAACTGTCTGCAGGGGAATTATCTGCAAGGCCATGAAAAGGATGAACAAGAATATCCTTCCCCTGAACC
>JBJKSS010000256.1:0-3399 GCA_046703745.1 Spirochaetota bacterium | reverse complement strand
CCCCTCAGGTATATAACCTGTTCCGGATATTTGGTTATAAGGGTAAACACGTATTCGAGGCATTCCAGGGAGCTTTGCATTTCAAGCATCTTGCCTGTTTGATCATTGTGAAGTGCGTCACCAAGCAGGACAAGGAACGTTTTTTTGCTTTCTATGTCCTTTGCATTTGTGTCGTGCTTCACGATGGCTTTCAAATTATCGATCGCTCCGTGGAGGTCGCCGACTACGATCACCGATGCACTGTCGGGCAGGGTGATCAGTCCGCCCGGGTTACCTTCATCGTCCTTCGGCCTGTTTTTGTAGCCTTTAATGATCCTGTTAACGCTCTTGGCGAGTTTCAAAAAATTGGTACTGGTCATATTCTATACCATTAAGAGTAAATTAATTCACTACTTTTTTCAATCTTTTTTGGTTTCCAAATATTTTATGAAATCTTTTGAAGGTTTGACCTCGGATTCCTCCCTTTTTATGGGAATTATAAGAACCTGGGGAATTATATCTACGAGCCTTTTTGTATTGTCAAAATAGGCAAACCTGATTTTGAATGCGTGCTTTGAAAGCTGGCTCTTTGCCTGGGTCCAGCTGTATTCCCCGATCCTTGAAATCTTGTCCAGTATGTCGAGTATTACCCTGTTTGTATAAAAATCCTGATCCCTTGATTGCAGCAGGTATTTGCCCAGGTTGTCAAGGTCGGCCATTTTAAGCGGGTATATTTTGTAGCCGTCATCCGGGTTATAAAATGTGCTCTCGATTATTCCCAGGGCTGCGAGCATCACCTTGGAATATATTTCATGCGGGTGCCAGTAGGTCAACAGCTTGAATGCCTTTTTTACCAGGTATTGGGTGGGCCTGATAGTTGTGAATAACAGCCTGGGTTTCCTCTTGCCGATCAGCGAGTCTATTATCCATTTGTTGTTGGTTTCAAGCAGCCTCATGAATAAATGGTAATTCTTCGAATTTATTCCTACAAAATTGAGGTAATTGGCAAAACATATTGCAGACTCAACCTGTACGGAGTTTTTGAATCCCGCAATGCCGTCAATGATTATACCGAGGTTTTTTCTGAATATATAATCGTCTTCTTTATATTTTTTTATCGTTGCCACAATATACCTGTCACCTTTTTATCAGAAGTAATGAAAAAGGCATAATTTTGTATAAATTTCGGTGAATCAGGGCTTAAAATTTAATGAATGACCGACAATTGTCAGCTGTAATTGTCTTTTACATTCCTCCGCCAATTAATATCTGTCAAACCTGTGCAGCCCGGCGCTTTTTGCAATCGCCATCGCATCGTTAAATTCATCCATTGTTATTCTCCTGCTTAATTCGGGATATCTTTTTGCATTATAGCCGGGGTAATATTGGGTCAGCAGGTTGATGTATGTGTCTTTCGAGATGTTTTCTGCCAGGAACCTTGCTGTTTTTCCGATGCCCGCCATGTTCCCGGGCAGTATCAGGATGCGCACAAGCAGTCCCTTCACAGCAATGCCGTTTTCATCGAGGATCAGGTCGCCGACCTGGCTGTGCATCTGCCTGACAGCCTGCATGTTGATCAGGGGATAATTTTTTATCCCGGAATATTTTACTCCATTCATGCTGTCGGAATATTTCATGTCAGGCATATAAATGTCGAAAACCCCGTTGACGATTTTCAGCGTATCTTCCGAATCATACCCGCCCGTGTTGTAGACCAGTGGTATGTTCAGGCCCTTTTTGACGGCTATAATCAGGGCTTCGATAATCTGGCAGATTACATGCGTGGGGCTCACAAAATTTATGTTGTGGCAGCCCGCATCCTGAAGCTTTATCATCATGTCCGAAAGCTCTTCGGCAAAGACCTGTTTTCCGTAACCCAACTGGCTTATGTCGTAATTCTGGCAGAAGACACATCTCAGGCTGCATTCGCTGAAAAAAATCGTGCCCGATCCCTTCGAGCCGCTTAAGGGTTTCTCCTCGCCGTGGTGCGGGCTGTATGAAGCCGTTTTTGCCAGACTGCCGGTTTTACATCTGCCTGTCTGGCCCTTAAGTCTTGCCACACTGCAATTATGGGGACAGATGGTGCATGGCTCCATCTTTTCCCTCAATTCATCAAAGATTTCTTTCAACCTGCCGGAATGATATAAATCAATATATGAAGGCATCTGACTTTTCATATCTTCAAATTGCTTTGATCAAATTTATAATTTTTGGAAGGTTTGTCAAGGATAATTACCAGTTATCCAGCATCTTTTTCCCGTTGAAATCTGGCAGATATTTGTCTTCTCCTTCGATGTAATCCTGGATAAATCCGTTTTTAAAACCAAGGCCCAGGAGTAATTCTGCAGCTGCATCGTATTCCTCTCTTGTAACACGGCGGGCAAGCTTTTCAAAACCGTTTTCAAGGTATGCGGGGGAATACTGGGACATGAGGCTCGTATATATCTCGCTGCCGAAATTGAAATACAGATTGTTTATGACATCCATGCTGTTTTTGACAAACCCCGGTAAAACGAGATGCCTTACGATTATCCCGCTTGTCGCCAAACCTTTTTCGTCCAGCTTCAGGCTGCCCTTTTTTTTATATATGAATTCCAGACCCTCAAGCGCAATCTTCGGATAATCCTCGAGTTTTACGCAATATCCTGACGTTTCGATGTCGGCGAACTTGTAGTCAAAAAGGAAAATATCGATATAATCCATTACAGTTTCAAGATGGCTGATCGACTGGTAGCCGCTGCAATTATATACGAAGGGGATGTTGTGTCCCCGCTTTTTCATGATCTTCACGGCCTCGATTATATGCGGCATGAAATGATCCGGTGTCACAAAATTGATGTTGTGCACGCCCTTTTCGACAAGACCGGTCATGAGGCCTGTAAACTGCTCCATCGAATATTATGTCCTGCGGTCATTGCTCCTGCTTATCTGCATGTTCTGGCAAAACGGGCACCGCAGGGAACAGCCGGTGAAAAATATCGTGCCCGAGCCTTTTTCGAATGAAATTGGCGGCTCCTCGCCGTGATGAACCAGTGCGGAATTAATAGAGAGTCTGTCAGTTTCACCGCAGAATCCCTGTCTGACGGTTCTGTCAATGCCGCATTCCCTGGGACATAATGTGCAGTGCCTGTAAGCGTTAAAAATGTTTTCAGACATAAATTGCCTTATTATTTGCCGGATCAGGAAAGTATATATCATAAAAATATTACGGTCAATTCCAAATAATAATCATTTTTTCATTTCTGTTATTTGTTTTCAGAATCATTGACTTTAGGCAGCTAAAAGGTTTATAATTCATTTTAGCTATAATAACTTTACAGGAGAATGCAATGTTAAAAAATGTTTTGATTTCTGTCATTATTTTCAGTCTTTTCGGTTTGATAAATATTTACTCCAGCGACAGGGGGGATGCTATGGATC
>JBJKSS010000255.1:0-3074 GCA_046703745.1 Spirochaetota bacterium | reverse complement strand
TCCGCATTCTTTAAAAAACTTTATGATTATATAAACTTCAATATAAGCACCTACACGGACGCGTCTGAAATTTATAATAATATGAAATCATTAAAGCCGGTTTTTGGTGAACTTTATAATAACAAGCCGGAAAATAACGGAAGTTTTGTATTTTTTAACCGCGGCCTTGATTTCACAAGCTACAAGGAAGGAAAAGGCGAAAAAACCTTCGGAAACATCATAATTGACAAAAACAAGGTAATAAGGACGGTTGGTATAACCTTATGCCCGATCGGTGCAATATCGATGACAGCCGGCACCCTGCTTTTATGCGGAGACCTGCTTGGTTTTGCCAATAATGTTAAAGACAAAATTAAAAATCCTACAACTTACTTTGACTATGAAAACACCTACAATACATTCATTGCCCTGTTTGTTTCGGGTGTGGTTCTGTCAGCTGTAGGCACCGGACTCTTTGCTGCATCTTTCCCGCTGATGTTTTACAAGGTTGAATTCAAAAAGAGAAGAACACTGTCATTCAACATGTCGCTCGACAGGGCATTAAATTTTTATATGAATTACACTTTTTGACCGGATTCATATATTCTATCACTTTTTATAACCTGAATTAATAATTATAACTTTACACAGCCGGGCAAATCCTGTAAAAACAAGGCAATGATTATTACTTGCAAACAGATTGAATAATACAGCATCCTGCACTTAACATAAGAAAGCCGATTTTAATTCTTTAGTTTAAAGAATTAAAATCGCCCTCTTATATCTAAAGCCTTGCTTTTCTTGTCTTGAAGCGAGGCTTTTTTATTTTTACCGGGTATCCCGTCAGTTTCCCGGGGAAACAAGGGGTTGCAACCCCTTGTTTACATAAAGTCGCCGGGTTTGTCCCCAAAAAACTGACAGGGTACTTTAGCGGCTACTTTTTCATTGAAGGATCAAAAAATGAGACCCGATTACGGCCGCTTGATTTGGAATTATACAGGGCATTATCGGCCATTTTAATAAATTCATGTTCGTTCTCTGGCTTGTTGTCCTGATATGAACTTACTCCTGCTGAAATAGTCAATGTGATCCTGTTACCCCCAAACTCAATTATCATGTCTTCGATCTTTTTCCTGATTCTCTCGGCCAGCGCCATCGTGCCTTCCCTGCCGGTCTCTGTCAGGATCAAAGCGAATTCCTCGCCGCCGTATCTTGCAGGAATATCCGCTCCTCTGGAACCTTCCTTGATGACTTTTGCCACATTTATCAAAACTTCGTCCCCTGTCTGATGCCCATAAGTATCATTGAAGTTTTTAAAATGATCTATATCAAACATTATAAGTGAGAGTTCCCTTTTGTATCTCGCTGAGCGGCTGAATTCCTCACCGAGCCTTGCCATGAAATACCTGTGTATGTAGAGCTTTGTCATGCCGTCCGTTATGGCAAGTTCATAAAGCCTTGCGTTGTCTATTGCTATAGCGGCCTGGATAGACAAAGTTTTGAATATCTCAAGGTCGAAGTTATTGAAAAAAGTTTCATCCGCCTTGTTTATGGCTTCCATTACGCCTATAATATTTTCCTTTACAACCAGGGGTACCGCTATCAAAGACCTTGTTTTATTCTCAAGCTTTTCATCGGCCTTTTTGCTGAACCTGCTGTCCTTGCCGGCATCCTCGATCAAGATTGGCACACCGTCCCTCCAAACCGTACCGGCTATTCCCTCGCCTTTTTCCAGTCTGATATCCCTTAACAACTCCATCTCTTCTTCATTGGACAGCACCTCAAAATAAAGCTGGTTCTTCACCGGATCGATCAGCATGACACTGCTCTGGTTGCATTCCATAACGACTTTTGTCTGTTCAAGGATCGATTTTAAAACCTCATTTTTATCCAGGGACGAAGCTATAATGGAAGTTACACCGATAAGAGATAAAAGTCTGGATATGGTATTGGCCTGCGCATTTATTTCCAGATTAAGGTCTTCAATGATTTGGGCCTGTCTTTCAATTATTTTATTTATTTCATCGGACATATACAGGATATTTTAAAATATTAAAAATAAATAATCAAGAAAATCGAATCATATTTATAAAATATATTTTTTATTTCAACCTTTCTTTTGCCTTAGCAGATGATTAATGTTATAATTAATTGATGCTTGTAATTATATAAATAACCAGGCTTGAATAAACTTATGAATGACAATAGTTTATTGCAATATCTTAAATCAGGAATTTTTATTTTCTTATGTTTGAAAAGCTTGAAGATGCTGATTTCCAGAAATTCAGGGATCTAATATACAACGAATCCGGTATAACTTTTACCCCGACAAACAGGCCCATCCTGGAGAGCAGGCTGAAGGAAAGACTGAAAAAACTGGGCATTGCAACACCGTCAGAATATTACAAGTCAATAATATCCGATCCGATCGAATTAAAAAATCTTCTTGACCTTGTAACAACGAACCTTACAAAATTTTTCAGGAATTTTCCGCAGTTTGACTCACTTGAAAATTTTGTGGTAAAGGATCTCAAAGAAAAAAAAAAAGATAAACTCATAAAGGTCTGGAGCGCCGGATGCTCTACGGGTGAAGAGCCGTATTCAATTGCAATGGTTCTCAAAGAAAAACTGGAGAGCGACTGGAAGATCGAGATTGTAGCATCTGATATATCGTTCAACCCCTTAATGAAGGCCAAAGAAGGTTTTTATGAAGCAAATAAAACAGAGGATATCCCGGAAAAATACAAAAAAAAATATATGATGCCCATCGGGAACGGTTATTATATCAAGGACGACATTAAAAGCCTCATCCAGTTCGATTATCATAACCTGAAAAATGATTCGGGAATATCCGGTTTTGATATCATCTTCTGCAGGAATGTTATAATATATTTTGATGCAGCGGCCCAGAAGAACGTCATCGAACGTTTTTACAAAATAATGAATGATTATTCATACTTTTTCATAGGGCATTCCGAGTCCCTGTTTGGAATGAACACAAAATTTATCTTTACAAAGATCAATGAAGCCTGCGTTTACATGAAAAAAGAGGGCAAATATGCAAAATAAAAAAATCAGGGTGATGATAATAGATG
>JBJKSS010000254.1:0-5963 GCA_046703745.1 Spirochaetota bacterium | reverse complement strand
CCGCAGTGCGTGGCCAAGCACATCTTCATTGCAGGCCATTTCGAGGTTGAGGTAAGTTGTGGCGGATTGTTTCAAAAGGTAAAGATCGTCATCCTTGATGTGTCTGCGGTCCTCCCTTAAATGAACCGTTATGAAATCGCCGCCGTTCTGTTCCGCAATCCCTGCGGCCGGGGACAATGAAGGATAAACCGTGCCCCTTGCATTCCTCAGTGTGGCGATGTGATCTATGTTGACGCCGAGCAAAATCAATATCATTCTCCGTAAAAAAATAATCACTTGAATAATATCATTATTTTGCCTTTATATGCAAATATTTTTGCATATAAAGTTGAATTGTTATATATTGTCGTAATGTGTTCCTGATATTTAATCGGACAAAATCAGCTTGTGGAGAGTATCGTTGAAAAAGGTGTTATGTGTTGGTTCCTTGATAATCGATATAATAAATTCAAAAATTGATAAATTGCCGGCAGAAAGTGAATGCATAGAGGCGGATGTGACGCTCGGTCCCGGAGGAAATGCATACAGTATGTCCGTCAATCTTTCAAGGCTGGCTGCCGGGGATGTTTCTGTATACTGTTACGGGCATACGGGGAAGGATGTTCTCGGTGACCTGTTTGAAAACTGCCTGAAGCAGGAAGGAGTGAATAGCCTTGTTGACAGAGTTTATGGCAAGGGCACATCATGCAATATGATTCTTCAGGAAAAGGACAGGGACCGCAGGTATATTTTTTATGAGGGCGCGAACCGCGCTTCGTCAAATGACGGCTTGCCAGGTGTATTGGCTGAATTAAATCCCGATATCGTTGTTTTCGGAGAGCTGCCTTCCATAGATCTGACAGGCAAGAAATTCCTGGAAACTGTTCATTATATCAGGGAAAATCTCAACAGCATAATCTTCCTTGATCTTTTGATTAATTCCTCAGAAACTTACGAATGGCTTTCGGATGACTGGAAAAATATTAATATCATACATTGCAATTATCACGAGGGTCTGCATATAACCAAAGCTTCATCAATGCGGAAGATGTGCCTGTGGTTCCTGAACAAGGGAGTTTCACTGGCAGTAATATCCGACGGGAAAAACGGATGTTATTACGGACTGGATGACAAGGTTTTTCACATACCTGCATTCAACGTTGAGGAAGTCGATGCAACAGGCGCAGGCGATGCAATGACAGCCGGCATAATCACAAAACTGCTTGAAATACCGCATAACTACAAATTCGGATTGAGCGGGGTTGATCCTGATTATGCGATGGAGATGATTGTATTCGGCTCGGCATGCGGGGCAATTGCAGTCGGGAACCCGGGCTGTATCGGTAATATCTCACGGGAGAGGGTTGAAAGCCTTGTTAAAAAAAGGACCCTGAATAGCCCGGAGGTAAAACACGAGCATGAAAATTCGGGAGACGATACAATTGAATAATGAGAATTATTTCTACTGGCATGATTACCGGGTTTTTTATCGAACCGCGGGCACAGGCAAAAATAACAAGGCGGTATTACTGATTCACGGCAAGGGTTCCAACAGCAATTATATAGGGAGGATTATAAAGAACAGTTTACTGAATGAATATGCGGTTTTTTCACCTGATCTTCCCGGCTGGGGCAGGTCATCGGGCCCAAGGGGACACATCGATTCATTTAAAATCTATTTTGACCTGTTGAATGATTTCATTAATGAAAAAATTAATGCCGATGAATTTGGCTCTTTGTTCATCATGGCCGAGAGTATGGGGTCATTAATAGCTTTTAACCTTGCGTTAAATTATAATCTGAAAAATCTTAAAGGGCTCGTTTTTTGCCCGGGAATTTTTTATGTGAAAGATTTTAACGGTCCCTTACACATGTTTATCATAAAGATGTTCAGTTTATTGTTTCCACACTTCACCAAGAAGGGAAAATCAAAAAATATAACGAAATACACCGATGATCCGGAGATGATCGCAAAGCTGAATGCGGACCCGCTATGGATCAAGGATGCATCCTTCCGGCTGATTTATGAAATAAAAAAATATCTTGACTCTATGAGAAAAGATATCGCAAAGCTGGACTGCCCCCTGCTTGTCATCCAGGGATTGAAGGATCATTATTTTAAAGACGATGAAGTAATGCCGATTCTGGATATCATAGCCGCTAAAAAAGGCAGTAGGGTGATTCTTCTGGAAAACTGCAAACACTGGGTAGCGATCAACATGGAAATAAACGAAGTTCGTGATGAAATTGAAGACTGGATCAATGGCCTGCCAAGCTAAAGATAAATATTTCTGACAGAAGTGATTCGTTTCAAAAGGTTATTTTTCATCCAGGGTGCGCACCGCGTACGCTTTATCTTTGGGCTATTCTCTGCTGGAAAATTTTTTCTATCTGGCTGAATAACTGGTTAAAAAGGTTTTCTTCCGTAAGTTTGAACAGACTCAGTACCTGGTAGCTGATATTTTGATAGTTGAATTCGTTTCTTCTGTAATAATAATAGATATTGGCAAGATATATGATGTAAACGGTTACATGATTCTGATCGCTTGCTTCGAGCGGGATATGGTGATATCGTATCGACTCGATTATGCTGTCGGGGAAATTCCATTTTTCAGCAAGTCTGGCGCCGATTATAGAATGATTGAATCCGTCCGTAAGGTTTTCGATAACGCTTGAGTTAATGCCTTTTTCCCGGCAAATTTTTGATATTCTTGAGAGTACTTCGGGTTTCAGCGAATCGATAATTATTTTGCCCAAATCATGGAGGATCGCACCTGTAAAAATTTCATCGATTGTATCCTTCAGCCTGAAATGTTTTGCAAGTTCATACGCATAAAAGGCCACCTCGGCAGAATGATCGATCGTATCCTTTATAAGGTTAAGATTGTACTTCTCAGCAAGAAGTTTTTGCGCGGAATACGTCCAGACAAGGCTCTTTACACCCTTGAAGCCCAGTATCCTAACCGCTTCGTTGATTGTCTTGACTTTATTGGGCAGCATGTAAAGGCTCGAATTTGCCGTTTTTAAGATGTCCGCAATAAGTGAAGGATCCTTGTTTATTATTGTTGAAAGACTGTTGAAATTTGCATTCGGATCGCTCAATATTTTTTGAAGTTCAAGTACATGCTGCGGAAACTGCGGGATGTCTTCTATTTCCTTTTTGACCTCGTTTGCGATGAATTCTTCTTCCTCCCTGTTCAAAAGGCTTAGAGGTATCTGTATTTCAAAAAGAGTGCTTTCGTTGCCGGAATTTATCTTTAGAACATTTTCGGTAAGGCCGAATTTTCTTAGCATAAGGGCCATCAATATCAACCCGAGCCCTGCCCCTTCCGTCTGATCGAGTCCGTCTTTGAGCGCATCTTCGATGTTTTTAAATGCAGAGGCTTTTTTCAGCTTGCTGGAAATTCGTTCCTTTTCGACAGGGATCAATGTGACATTGTTTATTACGGTCATCACGAAATTGTTGTTTTTAATGTCCAGGATTATTTTTATGTAATAGCCTTTTCTTTCCGCTTCGGTCTGGTAAAGCATTGAATTTTCGGATATTTCATCCTTGAAGGTTTTCATACCCTCGTCGTAATGAAGCGTTGATTTTATATCAAGGTTTTTATGAATGAAGTATATGCGTTTAAGGTTTGCCTTGTTGGCATTTCCAACCATCTCTTTCAAAATGTATGAGAGGTACAGGAACAAATTTTCCTTGTTTAATACTTTCAGGTACCTTTTTAAATTTTTCTCAATTTCCATTTCCCTTTCATGATTGATGTATGGAAAATCAAGGGACAAATTGGCATTACCCATCGTTATATCCTTAAGTATTATTATATTTATTTCAATGGCATAAAGTCAAGTATTTTAGAGAATTTAAAGTTTAAAATTTTAAATTTTACCAATCGTTTTATTCTATTATAAAATTTAGTTTGATTTTTTTCAAACAGATTTTTTAATAATGCGCCTCTTAACCCGTTTAATCAGTGCCATGTAACCGGGTGATAACCGGGACAAAAAAAGAGCGGCTAATAATAACCGCTCAAAAATGTTTTTTTGAAGGAAATTTGTTATTTTTGATTATTACTAGCCGGCTTTTAACAGTTCTTTCTTTTTGGGTGTGCCAAGAAATTCAATAGAAGCCGCTTCGATGTGAATTTTTGTCGTTTTCTCTCCGTTTTGTTTCAACCACGTATCCTGTTTTAACCTGCCCTTTACCCTGACCTTTGAACCTTTTTTCAGGTATTGGGCGCATGCATCGGCCGTTTTGTTCCATGTATTTATAGTTATAAAACTGACCTCGCTTGCCTTTTCTCCCTTAAGCTTGAAATTGTAATTTACCGCTATGTCGAATTTGCAGATACTGGTGCCGTTTTTTGTATAAAACAGCGACGGATCCCTTGTCAATCTGCCTTCAACTAAACTGCGGTTTAATGCATTTGCCATAAAATTCTCCTTTTTTTATAAATGTTTTTTAATTTCCTTCATGATTAATTAAACGCTCAAAACTCCGGAATCGTTTACAAATAAAACAGGAAATTTATATTTTTTTAAAAGCAGCGCCAAGTTTTATTTTTAGAATAAAAAAAGCTTGTTATTTGTATTATATTGTATTATTGTTGGTTAAATTTAATAATAATCAAATATTATGAGAGAATCAATAAACGAAAATAAATTCCGGATATTGCTAGAAAGTCTTTATGATCTGATTTTCCTCTACAGAATTCAGCCTGACAAACGGTTTGAATACGTCAGTCCTTCATCTATAAATTTAAACGGATACACACCTCAAGAACATTATGAAAATCCGCAGTTATTCGACGATCTCGTCATAGATGAAGACAAGCCGCTTTTTCAATTCATCAAGGAGAATCCCGGCATGATAGACAAGCCGGTAATACTCCGGTGGAAACATAAGGACGGAAGGATAATATGGACGGAGCACAGGTTTGTAAATTATCATGACGAGAATAACAATATCATTTCATTGGGCGGTTTTGTAAGGGATGTCAGTGACCGCAAGGATTTCGAATTCGCCCTGCGTGAAAGTGAAAAAAAATTCAGGGAGCTTTTTCATCAGATCAACGACGGCATCATGCTGTTTAAAACGGATAAATCCCTTAAAACAATTGCGCTTCTGGAAGTAAACAACAGCACATGCGATATGCTGGGGTACAGCAGGGAAGAAATTTTCGGGCTTGAGTATATCGGTGAGATAATCTTGATGAAGGATTTTGAAGAACTCTCGGGCAGGATTGAAGAGCTTAAAAAATATGGCCATACACATTTCGAAACGATCCTGATTTCCAAAAAAAAGGAGAAGGTTTCAGCTGAAATAAGTGCCAGCATTTTCAGGCTGGACAAGGAAATAGTAATACTTACGATAATAAGAGATATAACCGAAAGGAAAAAACTGGAAAAAGAACTGCTCAAAAAACACAGGCTCGAATCAATCAGCATCCTTGCCGCAAGGATAGCCCATGACTTTAACAAAATACTGTCGGCGATTCTCGGCAATATTTAACTGGGAAAATTTTATTGCACCCAAAACGAAGCGTTGATGGATATTCAGCTGGATTCTGAAAGCGCCTGCCACAACGGAAAAAAACATGGAGACAGGCTCATTACCTTTTCAAAGGGAGGGGCGCCGATCAAGGAATTGATCCTTGTAGGTGACCTGATCAGGAGTGCCACGGCTTTTGCCCTTAAAGACTCCAGCATAGAGCTGAAAATTAATATAAGCGGCGATTTATGGCATGTTAATGTCGATAAGGACCAGTTGTATCAGGTTATAAGCAGTATTGTCATAAATGCGAGGGAAGCCATAACGGGAAACAGCGGTTTGATTGAAATCAAGGCCGGGAATGTCGTGGATTTTAAAAAGGAGTTAATCCCGCTGAGCAGTACCGATTATATTAAAATTTCCATAAGAGATAATGGCTCAGGGATAAACAGGGAAAATATTACGAAAATATTCGATCCTTTTTTTACTACAA
>JBJKSS010000253.1:0-9570 GCA_046703745.1 Spirochaetota bacterium | reverse complement strand
ATACAAGGGTGAGGATGCGATCAAAAGGGCATATAATGCCGGTGAAAGTGAGATCGGCATTACCATTCATTATGTGACGAAAGAGGTTGACTCAGGTGAAATAATTTTGCAGAAGAGCATTCCCCTGCAGAAGGAAAAGGGGCTGGATTTTGTCGAGGAAGAGGTGCATAGGCTTGAGCACCAGTGGTACCCGGCAGCGGCAAGGCAGATTTGCGGTGAAATTAATAAAAAATAATTTTTTTTTCTCTTTACGGACTTTGTAAATATTTCCCCCTTTTTTGCAATTAGTCATCTATATTTATTGATATTTTTCCCAACTTAATATATAATTTTAAAAATTATTGTTTCCGGCAGGAGTTGAAAAATGTCTGACGAATCAAGTGAATTGAAAAAGATCGGCACCGTTGGAATAGACGAGAATGGCAAATCCGTGCACAAGGAGCCGATTTTCGTAAGCATCTCTGAATATAAAAAAGTTAAATACCTTGATATCCGCAAATATTACGAAGATAATGACCAGTGGAGACCCACTAAAAAGGGTATCACTGTAAATTCCGAGCAATTCAGCGATCTGATGAATCTTCTGAAAGACAAGGAAAATGAAATAAAAGAGTTTTTGAATAAGTAATATTTGATTCTCTTGATTAACCATAAAATATTTTTTAGGAAGCGCTTTATGAAAAAGATTGAAAGATTTATCTGGATGGGTTTGGTATTCTTGCTTCTATCCGTCGTATTTTTATTCATTATTTGTAAAAAAGATGCCTATGCGGATAACAAGAACCTTTTTGAAAAACTCGAAAGGGTTAAAAATATTGTCGATACCTATTATGTCGATGAGAAAAAGATTGACAATGAAAAAATGGTCGATGGTGCGATTGACGGTATGCTTAAATCGCTCGGTGATCCCTATACCGAATATCTGCCGAAGGAATATTTCGAAGAGCTGAAAACTACAAGCAACGGCACCTACGGCGGTGTGGGAATGATAATTGCCGAAAAAGAAGGCAAAATAGTGGTTGTATCACCTATTGTGGATTCTCCTGCATATAAAAAAGGAATGAAGACAGGCGACTTCATTTTATCGGTTGACGGAAAAACCCTCAAGGATGTCACCGTTTCAAAGGCAGCCGATATGCTCCGCGGCAAACCCGGCTCCAGCGTAAATATAGAGGTTCAGCGCAATGATTTGATCTTCAAGGTGGAACTAAAAAGGGAGCTAATCGACCTGCCGACAGTTAAACATGCCATTATCAACGGCAAGTATGGTTACCTGCGCATAACGCAATTTGCAGGAACAACGTCCAAGCATGTCAAGGAAGCGCTTGAGGATTTCAACAAGAAGAAGGTCAAGGGCATTATCGTAGATTTGAGAATGAACGGCGGCGGTCTCCTGGGAGAGGTAATTGATATCTGCAATTATTTCATGGACAAGGGCGTTATCGTCTCCACTATCGGAAGGTACAAAAAAGAGGTTGCCGAGGCCCAGCCTTTCAATGAAATAGTCGACAAATCCGTGCCTTTGGTGGTGCTGGTGGATAACGGGTCGGCGAGTGCTTCGGAAATATTTTCCGGCGCCATGAAAGATACGAAGCGGGGCATTCTGGTCGGTGAAAAAACTTACGGGAAAGGCTCTGTGCAGAGTTTTTACCAGTTGAGTGATACAGACGGATTTAAACTGACGATAGCAAAATACTATACACCGTCCGGGGTATGTATCGACGGCATCGGCATTCAACCTGATGTTGAGGTCAAGGAGCCGGCATTGACCGATGAAGAAAAACTTGCATTGAAGAAGATCTATGACGACAAGGTTATAGATACCGTGTTAAAGGATACTCCCAATCCGACCGACAGCCAGATAGACAAGGATGTTGAAACCCTTATCCGGAAAGGTTATAAACTTCCGGAAAGATATTTGAAAAAATTAATAAAAAATTCCGTTATATCTGAAAACAAGCCGATATACGATCTTGAATTTGACATCCAGCTTCAAAAGGCCGTTGAAATGCTTGATAATAACAGTATCATATTAAAAGGCGATAAATTTTATATAAAAAAATAAAATAATAATAATTTAATTTACAGGGGCGGGCAGACCCGCCCCTGTTTTGTTTAAAATCGGAGAAAGCGATGATGAAAAACGCCGTCTACCCCGGAACATTTGATCCCATTACAAACGGCCATCTTGATATATTGAAAAGGGGCCTGAAAATGTTTGATAATATTACCCTGCTTCTTGCAAAAAATTCCCAGAAAAAAACACTGTTTTCTTATGAAGAGAGGGTTTATCAGATAAACAAGGTCATAAAAAATGAAAAACTTACCGGCAGGGTAGTGGTTGATTGTTTCGAGGGCTTACTGGTAGATTACTGCAAAAACAAAAATATTAATATAATAATCAGGGGGCTAAGGCCCCTGGTCGATTTTGAATACGAATTTGAAATGGCCATGACAAACAGGGAGATGAACAAGGAGATTGAAACCATTTTCATACTTACTGACCAGAAATATTTTTATTTGAGAAGTACATTAATAAAGGATTTGATCACTCTTGGAGGCGATGTAAGCGGCATGGTATCACCTTGTATAAAGGACGATTTGCTTAATAAACTTAATAAACTGAACGTCTGATTTATTTAATATTGACAATTTCCGGTTTATATCTTATAAAGCATCTTTAAATAATTATAAAAAGGATAAGAAATGGGTGTTCCTAAGCATAAGATATCAAAATCCAAGACAAGCAGTCAGAGAAGGATCAACATGAAAATGTCTCTTCCCCAGATGGTTAAATGTCCTGAATGCGGAGGTTTAACACAGGCGCACAGGATCTGCAAGCATTGCGGTTATTACAAGGGAAGAGCCGTTGTTGAGGTTCAGAAGGATTGAAAATCGGGATTGATGTTGAATCAGGCGAGCGTCCCTTCCAGGAATATGTCAAAGGTGCTCTCCAGGCAAGCAAATCTTTTCCTGATATACAGGTTTTTATAATCGGTGATTCCAAAAAAATAAACAAGTTTTTCCCCAATATAGAAAGAAAGGAAAACATACAATTTGTCGATGCAAAACAGGTTGTTCATATGGATGAGATGCCTGTAAATGCACTTAAGGAAAAAAAGGATTCAACCATCGCGGTTGGCATTAATCTACTTAAAGAAAATAAAATAGATGTTTTTTTTTCACCGGGCAACACTGGGGCAATTGTTGCGGCAAGTATATTGAAACTTGGCATGATAGACGGGATAAAAAGACCCGCGATGGCCACTTTTTTCCCCAGAATAAACGCCGAGGAAACCTTGATCCTGGATATTGGCGCCAATCCCGAAGCGAACGAAGTCAATCTTTACCAGAATGCCATTCTGGGCGAAGCATATTATAAAATTATTTTTAACAAGAGGAACGTATCGATCGGCCTGCTTAATATGGGCGGCGAGTCGATAAAAGGTTCCAAAATTTTAAAAAAAGCCTTTTCGTACCTCAGGGAATTGCCCAATTTTACGGGTAATGTCGAGGGATATAATGTTTTTGACGGAACAGTTGATGTAATTGTTTGCAGCGGGTTCGTCGGCAACTCCATTTTAAAAATTGCCGAAGCTATCAAGAAATTTATAATGAAGGCCCTGAGGGAAACATTTTCCAAACCCTCGGGAAGGCTCATCAGTAAGGCAATTTCCTATTTTTCAAGCATTTTCGGCTTTTTCAGTGAGAAAAAACGAAAGCTGGCAAAGAAAATAATTCCAAAATATTTTGGCGCCGCTCCACTGCTGGGTGTAAACGGCATTGTTTTGATAGGCCACGGGGCGGGAACAAGCGATGATTTAATAAATGCCGTGGAGCTGGCCAAGAAATTGCTTGAATATAATTACCTTGAAAAATTGTATTTACATGTAAAAAAATACTAAAAAATTATTGACAAATTTGTTTGGATTAATTATTCTAATCACGATTATAGAAAAGCCAAGGGGGACTTAATGTCAGAAGTATTTGATAAAATTAAACCGATAATTGCAGAAAGGCTGTCAGTAGATGAAAGCAAAATTACTGAAAGTGCTTCGTTCATCGAAGATCTCGGCGCTGATTCATTGGATACAGTAGAATTGATAATGCAGCTCGAAGAAGCATTTGATATTCAGATACCGGATGAAGATGCAGAAAAAATTACTACGGTTGGCGATGCAGTAAAATATATTGAAAGCCATAAAAAATAATTTTATTTTACATAATAAAGAATCCGTTTTAATAAACGGATTCTTTTATTTGATAATATTTAAACTTTTTAAGAAAGCATTCCTTTTATGAGTCAACATCAGCACATTAGTTTGGACAGAAGAAAAAAATTAAAAGATATTTTAAAGAAGATTCACATCAACTTCAGGGATTTTAATCTTTTGAATTTGTCCTTATCACATCGATCCTATGTAAATGAACATAACCTTCCGGAGAATAATGAAAAACTCGAATTTCTGGGGGATTCGATACTTGGCTTTGTCGTTACGGAATATTTGTTCCTTAATTTCCCCGATCATACGGAAGGCGATCTTGCAAGAATAAAGTCTGTGGTAATAAGTGAGAATACACTTTCAAAAGTCGCTACCGGAATAGGATTGAATGAACTGATACTCATAGGCAAGGGGGAAGAAAGCTCCGGAGGAAGAAATAAAAAGACAATCATATCGGATGCTTTTGAAGCATTCCTGGGCAGTTATTATCTGGATTCCAATTTTAACAAGGTCAAGGATCTTATCGTCAGGCTTTTTTATGGTGAAATAAACCTTGTGGTTGAAAACAAGCATGAAAAGGATTACAAGACCCTGCTGCAAGAGTATTCACAGAAAAAATTCAAGGTTTGCCCCGTTTATTTTTTGAGGAGCAAGAACGGCCCGGAGCATGACACTGTTTTCGTTATGGAAGTTAAAATAAACAATACCATTTACGGTGTCGGCTCGGGCAAATCAAAGAAAGATGCCGAAAAGCTGGCCGCAAAAAATGCTTACCAAAAAATCAATTCTCCGGTTGTGAAATCCACACAACGGCAAAAAAATTCCAAATATTACAAATAAATCTTGCCCAATAAAATTATTAATGATTAATTGTTATTCATGAGCATTAAAATAGGAAAATTGATTCTTGACGGATCATTCATCCCGATCCAGACGATGATAAAAAATTCGATTAAAAATACCGAGCTTACCCTTCAAAAGATCGACAGGCTTTCTAAAATGGGATGCGATATAATAAGGGTAGCTGTTCCGGACAGGGAGTCCGCATTGATGCTAAGATCTATAGTGGATAATTCTCCCATACCTGTCGTTGCCGATATTCATTTTGACTACAGGCTGGCATTGACCGCCATCGAGTCGGGCGTTCATAAGGTTAGAATCAACCCCGGCAATTTAGGTGACGAGGGCAGGGTGAGAAAGATCATAGATGCAGCAAGGGCCGCACAAATACCTGTAAGGATAGGTATAAACTGC
Organism: Spirochaetota bacterium; assembly: GCA_046703745.1. Lineage (GTDB taxonomy): Bacteria > Spirochaetota > GWE2-31-10 > GWE2-31-10 > JAFGQB01 > CAZHHK01. The sequence continues at coordinate 4,093 of JBJKSS010000253.1, read as the reverse complement.
GGGTCACTGCCCGAACATATCCTGAAAAAAAATCCGTACATGTCGAATGTTGAGCTCATGCTTGAGTCGGCAAGGGAAGAGCTGGAACACTTTAAAAAGAATAATTTTGAGAATATCGTATTGTCATTCAAATCATCAAATGTCATGGATACGATCAATGTGAACAGGATAGCAAAAATTGAGTTCGGTTACCCGCTTCATATCGGAGTAACGGAAGCCGGCGATTTCATAGATGGTGCGGTCAAGAATACTGCCGGTTTAAGCGTGTTGCTGCTGGAAGGCATAGGTGATACCATCAGGGTGAGCCTCACTTCCAGTGAAGAGAACGAGATATTAATCGGCAGGAAAATACTGGAGTCAATCGGCAGACGCGAGCCAGAAATAGAAATAGTCAGCTGTCCCACATGCGGAAGGACGGAGGCAAACATAGAGAATATAGTCGTCTCCCTAAAATCAAGGATTGATTTTTCAAAAAAAACTGTCAAACCCGTTAAAATTGCCGTCATGGGCTGTGTCGTTAACGGTATCGGTGAGTCAAAAGATGCCGATTTCGGGGTTGCCTGCGGCAGGGACAAATCGATTTTGTTTAAAAACGGCAAAAAGCTGAAAGTCATCAAGAATAATGCCATTTTGGACGAATTATTAAATATACTGCAAAGTTATTATGATTAAAGATAAACTGATATTTTTGTTTTTATTTATACTTTTATTCATTCCTATGGTTAATTCAACAGAAGAAAAAACCGAGCCGAGCTGGGTTTATCTGGAAAGGGCGGAAAATTTGAAGGAAAAAGGCGATTATGGTACCGCTTTCCTCATTGCCCGAAAAGCAAGAGATGTTTTTATCGATGAAAAGGTCAGGGCCTATTATGAAGAAATAAGGGAGCAATATAAAAATAAAACGGATTACGAACTTGATACAATGGCATCCGAAAGAAAGAAAGCTCTTGTTAAAAACGACAATTATCCGAAGTATCATGAACTGATGGGCGATCTGTATGTTTTGACAAATGAGCTTGATATCGCCGAAAAGGAATACAATAAATGCCTGGCTCAAAGCAAATATTTTGATTATCCGCAGAAACAACTTGAAATAAAATACAAATTGGCGGATATTTATTCCAGGAGATCCCAATTCGAACTGGCAGATGTAACATACAGGGAAATTGCTGCTCCATATTTTGCAAAAAAAAGCAGTGATTACTGGAACATGTTCAGGAACAATATAACCGGCAATGCCGATTTGAATATTCAGCCTGATCCGACCCTTGGCAGGATATTTAAGCTTTATCGCATTGACGGAATGGAATATTACAAGGCGTTGTATAAAATAGGCAGAAGGGCCGCCTTGTTGCAGCAAAATGATGATGCTCTGTTTTACCTGGCCAACGCAGCAATAGTATGGATGACGAATTATTCGGAAATCATAAAAAAAACCGATTTCGATTTTCAGTTTACCGATCCTGCGAGCTTTATTAATTATATTTCCAATAAAAAACTTTTTGAATACGGATCAGGCGATTATTACATGGATCTTGTGTTCTTTTACATCGGTTATGTCAATAAATTGAAAAAAGAGAATAAGGCAAGGGATTACTATTTCAATCTTGCCGTGATATTCAGCAAAAATACGAACCGCACGGAAGTCCTGCAAGGGCTGATAGAATATATGAAAAAAGATCCGTCATACCTTCCGGGGAATTATGAATTAATGTATTGACCTGTTTTATTCGTTAAATTATATATTATATATATTGACACTATTTTATTTACCTTGTATAGTTAGCCTCAAATTATTTTGATAGGGATCATGATGTTTTTCACAAAGAGCTTTGGCAGGGGAGGATGCTCTCCGGTTGATAACAAGTTTTTAACTGATAATTGCAAGATTGAAAATGCCGATGTTCCCAATATAGCCTATATTCCAGTTGTCCAGCATGCCGGCGTCCCTGCAGAAATAATTGTTAAAACAAGCGAGAGGGTTGAGGAAGGTCAGTTGATTGCAAGGGCAAAAGACGGCAATTCGTGCAACGTCCATGCATCGATTCCCGGTAAAGTTGCGGGTTTTGAAGAAAAGTATCTTTATAACGGCAAAAAAGCGCAGGTTATTCTCATAGCCCTTGACGGTGAATTCCGAAAGTCGGGTAAAATTCATGAGCAGTCCGACTGGGCATACAAACCCAAAGAATACCTGATCAATACGATTAAAGAATACGGCCTTGTCGAATTAACCAATCATGCCGTACCATTGTATAAAAAATATTCTATTCCAAAAGATAAAAAAGTTGAAACTTTAATTATAAACGGCACCGAAACAGAACCTTTTTTAACCGGCGATTACAGATTGATGATTGATAAAACCGGTGAGGTACTGGACGGCATAAAAATCATCAGGGAAAAAATTTTGAACGCCGAAAAATGTTATCTTGCAATTGGATCCGACAAAAGGGATGCTGTCAGGAAATTCAAATCATTGACAGAAGACAATCATAATATCAGGATTGTTACGCTTAAAAAAAAATATCCTCAAGGCAATGAAACACTTTTGATCAGGGCGATAACCGGGAAAATACTGCCGGTTAATATGGAGCCGCCGGATATCGGCATGGTCGTTACCGGAATTGGTACGGCGTATGCGGTTAAAGAGGCTCTTGTAAATGATAAACCCCTGATAGAGCGGGTTGTGACCATTACAGGGTCTGGTATTGCGGGGCCCAAAAATTTGAAGGTCAAATTCGGGACGCTTGTCAGTGAGGTAGTCAAAGAGTGCGGGGGACTGAAACCCGGGGTAAAAAAAATCGTTATCGGCGGCCCCATGACAGGGTATTCAATAGTGAACATGGATATTCCGATAACGAAAGAATGCGGTGCTATAATTGCTTTAACCGAAGAAGAATACAATGAATACAGGGAAAATGCCGTCTGTATAAACTGCGGGAAATGCATAGATTCATGCGGTTTCGGGCTCATGCCTGTAAAAATCAACAGATATATCAAATTCAACAGGTATCAGGATGCACTGGATGCAGGGCTGCTGAATTGCAGGGAATGCGGCTGCTGCGCCTATCAATGTCCGGCAAGAATACCGCTTGTGCAGAATTTTAAAATGGCAAAAGAAACTGTAAAAATAATAAAAAACGGTCTGAATTATTAAGGGATGGTATGGAGAAAAAAACAAATGATGATAAATTGGTAATTTCCAATTCTCCGCATATTTTAAAAAAGGATACAACCGGGAACATGATCTGGATGGTTGTATATTCGCTTCTCCCGGTAACCATATTCGGGGTTTATGCCTTCGGTTTTTATTCTTTTCTCATAATCCTGTCTTCTGTTTTGTCGGCAATTATAACCGAGTTGTTATGCTTGAAATTGAGGAAAAAACATGTTGCTGTTTCAGACGGGTCTGCCGTTTTAACCGGGCTTCTGATCGGTTTGACGCTGCCGCCGGCTGTGCCGCTTTATGTTCCGGTTATAACATCGATTTTTGCCATAGGCCTGGTCAAACAGGCATTCGGCGGGTTGGGTGAAAATTGGGCAAATCCGGCCATAGCGGGAAGGATATTTGCTTTTTTTGCCTGGCCAGCAAAGCTCAATACATGGCTTCTGCCGTTTACAAATAATTTTATGACCTCTGATGCCGTAACCTCGGCAACGCCTCTTAATGTAATCAAGTCCGGCCTGCTGGAAAATTTCAGGATAGAACAAACTATTAATTATCCGGCAAACATTGCCGGTTTTTTTCATAATATATTTTCCGGGCCGCTTGATTTATTCAACAACAGCACCGGGAACATGCTTTCTTACCTGGATCTTTTTTTCGGTCTGAAGCCCGGCTGCATAGGTGAAATATCCGTGTTTTTAATCCTGGCCGGTGCGGCATTGCTTGTTTATAAAAGGATAATTACTCTTGATATTCCGCTGACTTTCATCGGCACTGTAATCGTTTCGACATGGATATTCGGAGGATTGCAGTTTGGCAAGGGATATTTTCAGGGCGATTTTTTATTTCACATTCTGACAGGCGGTCTTGCACTGGGAGCATTCTTCATGGCAACCGATGTGGTTACAACTCCTGTAACAACGTATGGAA
>JBJKSS010000252.1:0-5780 GCA_046703745.1 Spirochaetota bacterium | reverse complement strand
CGGCAGTCAGCAGGAGAGCATAAGAAGGATAATCCCCGTGTTGTTTGCCGTTTTTACGGTTGTGCTGGTTTTCGGAATTATTTACGGTTTTTTTTCGGTTCCAGGCATGCTGGATAACCTGAAAAGCAAACCGCTTGCCCTGGTTTTTACCGGAGGATTGATCAGCAGTCTCTGTCTTGTCATAATTATGTTTTTCAGGGGACTGGCCAAATCGGCTTTCATATCAGGGGCGATGACCGGGCTTTGCATAATCGGGATGGCCGCTTCAGGAATGTTCCCTGTTATTATTGGTTCAGGCGGTAATTCAACCAACAGCCTTACGGTATTCAACTCTGCGGCTGAGCCCAAAACCATGGTGATACTGCTCATTATTGCATCTCTGGGAGTTCCGTTGATCCTGTTTTACAACATCCTGATTTATTCTATTTTCAGGGGAAAGACGAAGATTGATGATGAAAGCTACTAGGCCGTCAAGCAGAAAAAAAGCTTCTTACCGAAAATCAAGTTTTTTATATTTATTCTCGATTAATATAGCATTGAAGGAACATAGGAACACCAAATGAGAAAAGCCGAATTAAAACGAACAACAAAAGAAACCGATATAACCCTGTCGCTTGACCTGGATGGCACCGGAAAAAGCACCATCTCCACAGGGATACCTTTTTTTGACCACATGCTCTCGAGTTTTTCAAAACATTCAAATATTGACATCGATCTTGAAGTCAACGGTGATATTGAAGTCGATCTGCACCATACAATTGAGGATACTGGCATCGCTTTGGGTGCCGCTTTCAATGATGCTTTGGGAGATAAAAAAGGTATAACGAGGTTTGCCGATGCAACATTGCCTCTCGATGAAGCACTCTCCCGAACATCACTGGATATCTCAGGCAGGCCCTTTGTTGAATACAACGCCGAATTCCCAAGGATGGATGACGGAAGCAATGTAAATCCCTATCTGTTCGAGGAATTTTTCAGGGGATTCGTAAACGGCGCGAGGATAACACTTCATATCGACAGCCTGCGGGGTAACAATTCACATCATATCCTTGAATCAATCTTCAAATCTTTCGCGCAGGCGGTTAAAGCAGCTGTAAAAATCGAAGGCAGCGAGATCCCGAGCACAAAAGGAATGATTTAAAGTTAATATTTCGGGTTTATTTTTATTTACAACAAAATGAATTGTTATTTTTTGAAATTTGTTGTATAGTTTGAAAAAGTATGCAAATTCGGAAAATCGTAATTATGAACGGCAAGAATCTTATATTTAAAATTATCTTATCCATTTTTATTTTTTCATTATCGTCTGCGGGAAACGTTTTTGGTCTGGAGTATTTCAAGGGATATGACCCGAATAAAAAACAGCCTGCATATTCTGTCAGTGCAATGCTGAAGATGAAATACAGGGACGGGTCGAAATGGAACGAAAATTACTTTCATGAGGCCCAGTTTCAGGATCAGGGGATAATGATATTTACCAATATTATTTTTTCCGGGACATTCATGGGTAAAAAAGGCTGCAAGTTAAACAGCGTGATTACGTTCAGCGATGGCGAAAAATATTCGTTTAACAGGGATTTCGGCCCTGATGAATTTGTCATAAATGATGACATTTTCGGTATAAAGCTGGGAGATAACGGTTATGCCAGGCTTCTGGATGATAATAATTACGTGTTGAGCCTGGATGATCCTGTTAACGATGTTTCTATGGAGCTGACTTACAGGATAATTAATCCTCCGCAGATTTTCGGCGACGGGGTAGTGCCTATTGACGGCCGCAATTTTTTGTCATACAGCCAGCCCGTATGCGGTGCGATCGTAAGCGGTGTACTGCATTATCATGGCAAGACAATCAAATTAAACGGCAGGGGTTCGATAGATCATGATTATAACTGCGCCTCACCGTTATTGCAGCCGCTGAAATACAGGAGTTTCTGGCTTTACAATGACATGTATTCGATAAATATCCATACAGCAATATTGAAGAATAAAGATGAGATTGACAGGGTTTCTGTTTTTAAAAACGGCATTCTTTACAAAAGTTTTTTGAATACAGGGCTGGAAGCCTCCGATTATTCGTATGACAACAGTACGAAGTTCAGTTATCCCGGCTCTTTTACAATTGATCATACTGATTCCAAAGGCGACTCAATCACCGCCGCAATAAAAGTTATGAAATTGACGGACAAGATACAGTGTTTCAAGGAATTATCCACGCTGGTTCATGCCATTGTAGTCAGGGCAGTCGGCGAGATGTGGGCCTACAGGTTTTGGGTAAAGGCCGAGTTTTCATTAAACGTTGGCAATAAAGTCGATACGATCAAAATCAACGGAACCTGCAATTATGTCGATATCGCCAGAGAGTGATTTCTCGACATAAAATCTTGTATCTTCGCGACTTTCACCTTTGACTTTTTTGTGAATTTCTGGTACTTTATTTTTCAATATTAAAATATAAGGCGAGGTAAACACTATGATTTCTTATAAAGATTTGGGCCTGGTAAATACAAGGGAAATGTTTAAAAAAGCCATGGCAGGTCAATATGCCATACCGGCATACAATTTCAATAATATGGAACAATTGCAGGCTATTATCACGGCATGTGCGGAAACCGGTTCTCCTGTGATCCTGCAGGTGTCAAGCGGTGCAAGGAAATATGCAAACCAGACAATGCTCAGATACATGGCCGAAGGTGCGGTCAAAATGGCAAGAGAAATGGGAAGCAATATCCCGATCGTACTTCATCTCGATCACGGCGATACTTTTGAGCTCTGCAAGTCATGCATTGAGACCGGTTTTTCATCGGTTATGATCGACGGCTCCCATCATTCCTACGAGGAAAATATCGAACTGACCAAAAAGGTTGTCGAATATGCACATCAATACGATGTTACTGTTGAAGGGGAGCTCGGCGTGCTTGCAGGCATAGAAGATGAAGTTTCTGCGGAGCATTCCACTTACACGCAACCCGATGAAGTTCAGGATTTTGTCGGAAAAACAGGGGTTGATTCTCTTGCAATCTCAATAGGCACTTCGCACGGTGCGAACAAATTCAAGCCGGAGCAGTGTACGAGGAATGCCGAAGGCGTGCTTATACCGCCTCCATTGAAATTCGACATTCTTGAAGAAATTGAAAAAAGGCTGCCTGGATTCCCCATCGTTCTTCACGGCTCATCATCGGTGCCGATGGATGCTGTAAACATCATCAATCAGTTTGGCGGCAAGCTCAAGGATACTATCGGAATACCCGAGGAGCAGCTGCGAAGGGCCGCAAAGTCGTCTGTCTGCAAGATCAACATCGACTCGGACGGAAGGTTGTGGATGACCGCTGCAATCAGGAAACATTTTGCAGAAAATCCGGCAGATTTTGACCCGAGAAAATACCTTTCACCCGCAAGAGTAGCATTGATCGAAATGTACAAGAACAAGAACATCAATGTATTGGGAAGTGCAGGAAAAGCATAAAAATATTAATTTGGGTGGTTTTTCGGGGGCGCTGCCCCCGCTCCCCCAGTCTTTACACCGCTCTTGCCCTCAATCATAACCTCGCGATGTAGGTACTTCAATCTGACGGAGCCGGGTGCTTGTTCTAATAATTAAAATTAATTTTTAATAAATCAAGCTGGAGAAGGCGGGTGGCGTCATCGACATCCCGAGTCGAAAAAATTGGTGCGGCAATAGCCGCAAGATTTTTTCTTTGTCGGGACGCCGCTGCCGTCGCCCGCCTTTATAATAATTGATCTTTCTTTAAAAAAGCGCCGACTAGCTCCTTACTTGAAGGAATTAAGTTTGATTGTTGTTTAAATACCGCGGCGCAAAATGAAGATATGATTATTTTTTGAAATTATATTAATCAAAGAGTTTGTTGGGGCTTTGAAGAATTATCCTTTATTATTGATTCTGATTATGATATAATTATCCGATTTTGAATTAATAAAGGTTGATCTTAATTATGGATGAAAAATTAGATATAATTAAAGAAAGAATCATCGCCGCTTATAGCCCCCTGTCAATTTATATTTTCGGCTCGTATGCCTGGGGAAATCCGGATGCAAACAGCGACATAGATTTGCTGATAATAGTCGAAGAATCCGGAAAACCGGTATATAAAAGAGCAATTGAAGGTTACACTGTATTATTTGATTTGAATATTCCAAAAGATATACTGGTTTATACAAAGAGTGAATTTGCCGAACTTTCAAGCGATAAGACAACCCTGTGCCATAAAATCAAAAACGAAGGAATAAAAATTTATGACTCAATGGGAAAAGTGGCTTGAAAAAGCAAAAAATGACCTGTTATCGTCAAAAATTTTATACGAAAACAAGCTTTTTGATACAGCAGTATATCACTGCCAGCAATGCTGTGAAAAGGCAATAAAAGGATATCTTTCATTCAAACAAAAACCGATTCAGAAAACTCATGACATAACAGAACTAATAAATATTTGTATCGGTTTGGATGATGATTTTGCAGAAATAATTGAAGATTCAAAAATAATAACTCCATATTCGACATATTTCAGATATCCTGATGTAATTGATTTGCCAGAAAAAAAAGATGTTGATGAGGCCATTATGATTGCTGAAAAAATATTGAATTTTATAATTAAAAAAATCAAAACTTGAATATTCTGTAATTTTATCATTATATTGTGCCGTCCCGATCCAGAACCGGGGCTCCCCTGAAAACCTCACTCAGACGGAACGTGGAATTTCCGGGCTTTGAAGAATTATCCTTTATTATTGATCCTGATTATGGTATAATTATCCGATTTTTTTGAATTAAACGAGGTTGATTTAAAATATGGATGAAAATAAAAGCGCACCTTCTGATTTTATCAGGGACATAATAGAAGATGATCTGAAAACCAACAAGAATAACGGCAGCGTGGTTACGAGGTTCCCGCCGGAACCAAACGGTTACCTTCACATAGGCCACGCAAAATCGATATGCCTTAATTTCGGCATTGCCCGGCAGTACAACGGAAGGTGCCACCTGAGGATGGACGATACCAACCCGCTCAAGGAAGATGTTGAATACATCGACTCTATCAGGGAAGACGTTAAATGGCTCGGTTTCGACTGGGGCAGCCACATGTATTACGCTTCCGATTATTTCGACAAGCTTTATGATTATGCCGTGGAATTAATAAAGCTCGGCAAGGCATACATCTGTTTTCTTTCTGCCGATGAAGTGAGGGAGTACCGCGGCACATTGACGGAGCCGGGCAAAAACAGCCCGTACCGTGACACCCCGGTTGAGGAAAATCTGAAACTTTTTGAAAAAATGAAAAACGGCGAATACGAGGACGGTGCCTGCGTCCTGAGGGCCAGGATCGACATGGCGAGCCCGAATATCAACATGAGGGACCCGGCTGTTTACAGGATTCGTAAAACCGAGCATCACAGGACGGGCGGCAAATGGTGCATTTATCCCATGTATGATTTTGCACACTGCATATCCGACATGATAGAGGGCATAACGTATTCCATCTGCACACTCGAATTTGAGGATCACAGACCGTTATACGACTGGTACCTCGATGTGCTCAAGACGCCGTGCCATCCGCGCCAGATCGAATTCGCACGCCTCAACCTCACATATACCGTTATGAGCAAGCGCAAGCTTCTCGAGCTCGTTGAAAAAAAATACGTGTCAGGGTGGAACGATCCCCGGATGCCCACCATATCCGGGCTGAGAAGACGCGGCTACACGCCGGAGTCAATCAGGTCTTTTGCAGAAAAAATCGGGGTCGCAAAGCGCGACAGCATGGTGG
>JBJKSS010000251.1:0-7967 GCA_046703745.1 Spirochaetota bacterium | reverse complement strand
TGATTATTATGCTGTTATAGGGATTGATTTTTTGTCAACAAGCTAGGGAAATTAGATTTTTTGGGCTCTAATTTCAAAATTTAACCTAAGGTAATTCCTAACCTGCCCCCTTATAACTTTTCGCAGTATCCGCAATTAATTCCGCAAGAGTCGGATGGGCATGCATCGTGTCAGCAATTTCATTGATTTTGATCTTCGTCCTGGAACAGATTAATAGTTCGTGAATGATTTCCGTTGCGTCATGGCCGCAAATTTGCGCACCGACAATTGTACGGTTTTCATTCTCCACAATAATCTTGATTAATCCTTCTGTTTTCTCCAGAGCGTTTGCTTTTCCCGAAGCCTTGAAGAATGATTTTAATACTTTTACATTCAAATTCCGGGCGTTTGCTTCATTCTCCCCGATCCCGAAAACGGCAATCTGCGGCTCTGTGTAAATGCAGTACGGTACAAGATCGTAATTTATTCTGAAAGGGGTGTTGAATTTTAACAAGTGCTCCGCAAGGGTTCTGGCTTCATCGTATGCGACATGGGCAAGCAGGGGCGAGTTGCAGACCACATCGCCTATTGCATAGATGTTTTCAACGGATGTCTCCATGTTTTCGTTGACCTTGATGAAGCCTTTTTCCGTATCTATGCCGAGCTTCTCCATGCCTCTTATGTCCGTGTTGGGCGTCCTTCCCGTTGAATTCAGAATGAATTCAGAATTCAACCGGCCTGTTTTTCCGGCAGATTCGAATTCTACCGCAATATCGTTATTATCCTGTGAAATTCCGGTGATTTTTGCACCTGTTATAACGGTGATTCCTTTTTTTCTCAAATGCCTTTCAAGCGTCCGGGAGCATTCCTCATCGATGTTGGGCAGGATCATTGGGAAATATTCGATCAAATTTACCTTCCATCCCAGGTTGCCGAATATATGTGAGAATTCAACGCCGATTGCCCCGGCTCCCAGTATGGTCATGCTTGAAGGTTCCTTGTCGAAGAATAATGCTTCTGTGCTTGTCAGAATTCTGCCTTCGTCCACAGGTGTCCTGTAAAGAGCCGATATGTCCCTGTTGCGGGAGCCTGATGCAATCACGATTTTTTCGGCGTTATATTCGATCCCGTTTGCTTTAACCGTGCTTTTATCGATGAATTCTGCTTCTCCCTTGATGAATTCAACTTTATTTGTCTTCAATAAATATTCAACGCCTTTACTGACCCGGTCTGCCGCCATTTGTACTTTTTGTGAAATTTTTTGCCTGTTTATTATAAATTTTTCTGTTTCTTCTATTATATTAGTTTTTTTTAGCTCGTCAATTGTATCAGAAATATTGATCAGGGTCTTTGTTGGAATGCAGCCCACGTTCAGGCAGATCCCGCCGGCCCTTTCTTTTTCTATCAGGAGGGTTTTAAGTCCGTGTTTTGATGTGATGCAGGCCAGTGAATAACCCGCCGGACCAGCACCAATTATAATTAATTCGTAATCCATGGAGTTTCCTTGTTGTAATGGTATTAAGAAATGCGATTATAAATTATAATACAGGTAAAGTAAAGGTATAATCGTGTTCACTCGGTTAATCAACTATGAGTAAAGCCCGGTTTTTTAAGCAAAAATTTGATAAAAACATTAAAAAATAAATTTCAAAAACCTGAAAAATATGTTAAGAATATCTAAATAATTGTAGTTTTTTTGATTAAATTCAAGACTTCTTGCATTTTTCAGATTGTAATATCCTATAATCTGAAATTTATTTCTATAACCCCCGGTTATGCCAGTAACAAATATTCATTTTGATCTGGTTTTATCAAATGATTATTATATATTGACATTAATGGGAAATTTTAGTATTATTCACAAACTTTTTGCCTCCATAGCTCAGTTGGTAGAGTACATCCATGGTAAGGATGGGGTCATCAGTTCAAGCCTGATTGGGGGCTATGATTTTGAGAATAATAAGCAGTTGTCAGACGGCATAAAATAATTTGTTTTTAATAATTAAAGAGGTGTTTAATAATGGCTAGTAAAAAAGGTGCAAGTGTTGAGAAGATCGCTTTATTATGCACAACATGCAACAGGAAAAACTATACGACGTTTAAAAATAGAAAGAATATACAGGGGAAGATGGAGCTTAACAAATACTGCAAATGGGATAAAAAGCATACTCTTCACAAGGAGACAAAAATCAAATAAAAAAGTTTTATTAAACTGTTTGTTATCAATAGGGCAATAGTTCAGTTGGTAGAACGCAGGTCTCCAAAACCTGATGTCGCGAGTTCGAGTCTTGCTTGCCCTGATTTTGTTAGATGGAAAAATCAAGACAGGTAATATGTATCGTTTGTTTGATAAATAATTTTTGCAGGGTAGGGTATGAAAAAGATATTCAGTTTTTTTATCGAAAGCTACGGTGAGTTGAAAAAGGTTAACTGGCCCTCAAGGGATGACGTTGTTGCACAGACAGTGGTTGTATTGGTTTCTCTTGTGGTTGTGTCTCTTGCGTTGTTTGGTATAGATTTGTTTTTCTTTCATTTGATTGAAAAAATCATTACCCTTGGGAAATAAGGGAATTATTATGTCGAGATCATGGTATGTGCTGCATGTATATTCAGGTTATGAAAAACGGATTGAAGAGAACATAAACAGCCTGATACAGGAAAAGGTTTTAACTGATGTTTTGTTCCAGATAAAAGTTCCGATGAGGGATGTAACCGAAGTTAAAAACGGGAAGAAGCGTACCCAAAAAAGAAAAATTTTTCCTGGGTATGTTCTTCTTGAAATGGCGTTGGATAAAAACAAATGGAAGGAAGCCTATCCGATAATTAAAAATATAAACGGAGTGGCCGGGTTTGTTGGTGCAAACAAAACCAAGATGCCCCAGCCGTTGTCTCAGGAAGAAACAAGGTCAATGCTTCAGATGATGAGCGATACGAAAACAGATGTGTTTTCCAAGGCAAAATATGATTTTCATCACGGAGATACAATTAAAATCGTCGATGGCCCGTTCAATACTTTTACGGGAGTAATCGAAGAGATAAATTTTGAAAAGAACAAATTAAAGGTAATGGTCGGCATTTTTGGCAGGCCTACTCCTGTTGAATTGGATTTCAATCAGGTGGAAAAAATCTGATCAAGAGTAAATTAAGAGGTTGGGTATATGGCGAAGAAGATTAAAACTATAATCAAATTACAGGCTCCGGGCGGCCAGGCAAGTCCGGCTAAAGGTATCGGTCCCGCGCTCGGTCCCCATGGAGTAAGCGCTGCGGATTTTTGTAAGCAGTTCAATGATAAAACAAAGGATCAAAATGGTCTGATACTGCCAGCGGTAATTACTGTTTATCAGGACAGAACATTCACTTTTATAATTAAAACCCCTCCTGCGGCAATTTTAATCATGAAGGAACTTGGTCTGGAAAAAGGATCGCCTGTGCCGCACAAACAGAAGGTTGGCAAAATATCCAGTGCACAGGTAAAGAAGATTGCAGAATTAAAGTTGCCTGATTTGAATGCAAATGATGTTGATGCAGCCATGAAAATAATAGCGGGTACGGCGCGAAGTATGGGCGTCGAAGTGGAAAAATAATAGATACAGACTTCTAAAAACTCAGGAGATATTTAATATGAAGCATGGTAAAAAATATGAAGAGGTCGTTAAAAAATATGACCTGTCACAGATGTATGATCTGGAAAAAGCGGTTGATATGCTCAAAAATATAACATATGGAAAATTTGATGAAACCGTTGATGTTGCGATTCGACTCAAGCTGAAAAAAAGTCATACGATCAGGGATACGCTCGTTCTTCCGAATTCATTCGGTAAGGAAAAGGCAATTCTTGTTTTTGCCAAGGGTGACAAGGCAAAAGAAGCAAAGGACGCAGGTGTTGAATTTGTCGGAGATGATGAATATATCGAGAAAATCAAGGGCGGCTGGCTGGATTTTGATGTTGTTATAGCTACCCCTGATATGATGAAGGATGTCGGTAAACTCGGTCCTGTACTGGGAAGGAAAGGCTTGATGCCTAATCCCAAGCTCGGCACCGTAACCACCGATATAAAGGGTGCGGTAGAAGAGTTGAGGAAGGGCCGTATTGAATATAGGGCAGATAAAAGCGGCGTCGTTCATTTAAGTATTGGCAAGAAATCAATGGATGTATCCAAAATCAAGGAAAACATTAAAACCTTTTTTGAAGAAATCTTGAGAAAAAGGCCTAGTGATCTTAAAGGCGAATATGTTGGTTCCATGTTTGTATCAACAACAATGAGCCCTGGCATCAGGATTAATACAAAGACACTGGAATAATTTTAAAACAAAATTTAAGAGGTTTGGATCATGATACAGCAATATAAAATTGAAAAAATGAATTATTTGAAGGATTATTTCGACGGTAATAAAAATTATATATTTAATAATTTTTCCGGTTTGACAGTTGAGCAAATTACCGACTTAAGAAGGAAACTTGCCAAATCAAAGGCAAAATTCGTTGTTGTAAAAAATACCTTTGCAAGAAAAATTGCAAAAGAAAAGAGCATCCCCGATCTTGGGGATAACTTAACCGGTACTACGGCCGTTGCATTTGTCGATGATGAAGTTAATGAAGCATTGAAAATTCTTTTTGATACGGAAAAAACCTCCACTTTAAAAGTTAAGGGCGGCTGGGTTAACGATGGTATTTATGATGTAAAGCAGCTTCTTGATATTTCGAAGCTTCCGGGCAAGGCTCAGCTTATCGCAATGCTTATGTATACCATGAAGGCCCCGGTTCAAAATTTTGTTTTTGCATGTAATGATATAGCCGGCAGGTTAGTCAGGGTACTGGATGCGGTTGCAAAAACAAAAAAATAATTTATACGAGAAAATTAAAAAAAGCAATTTTGTTGCTTTATTAATTATGCAGTTATGTCTTCAAAAGAGCCATGCATTACTGCAAAAAATATATTAAGGAAGGGAAGAAAATATGGCAGATTTAACAAAAGAACAAATTATGGAAGCGATTGAGAAAATGACAGTTCTCGAAATATCCGAGCTTGTTAAGGCAATGGAAGAAAAATTCGGTGTCAGTGCGGCTCCGGTAGCAGTTGCAGGTGTTGCAGCAGCAGGCGGTGCAGCAGCAGGCGGCGGTGCAGCAGCGGCTGAAGAAAAAGATTCTTTCAATGTTGTGCTTGTAAGTGCGGGCCCAAGCAAGATCAATATTATCAAGGAAGTAAGGACCATCACCGGTTTGGGTTTGAAAGAAGCCAAGGATCTGGTTGATGCCGGCAACAAGGTAATAAAAGAAAACGCTACCAAAAAAGAAGCAGATGAAATCAAGGAAAAATTGGAAAAAGAAGGGGCAACGGTAGAATTAAAATAATTTTGCCTTTTTTGCACTGATTGAATTTTGATTTTAAAATATCGCCAGGGGAAAGGATTAGACTCATTTATTAAAAATGAATTTATTCTTTCCCTTTTAGCGCTTTAATGCCGGTATTTGTTTAACCGGTTTATTGACAGCGGGTTATATTGATGTCTGTAATGCTTAATTGCTGTGTATGACAGAAAATTATTATGTATTGGCGGTGTGGATTTGCCGCTTTTATATTAAATGATTAAAAAAAGTAGTTTAAAATGTCATTTTGTATAAATGCTTCCTTAATTGTAGGAGTTGTATAGTATGAGCCATTTTTCCAAGAAAAGAAAGCTTAAAAATAACAGGGTGCTGATTGGCACCAGGGCCAAAGAAATAATTGAATTGCCGGATTTGATTGAAATACAAACTAACAGTTATGAGTGGTTTCTTCAGAGAGAGAAAAAAATGTCCGGTGAGGCCCTTGACAAGCAAGGGCTGGAGCTTTTGTTTCAGGATACGTTTCCTGTCACTTCAAGTGATAATAGTATGAGCCTCGAATATGTTGAATACAAGTTGTGCGAGGAAGATATAAAATATGATGAGTTTATGGCAAAGCAGAAAGGGCAGACTTTTTCGATTCCCTTAAAAGCCATAATACATTTGAAAATTCATGATTCCGGCGAGATCAGGCCGAAAGAAATTTATTTCGGTGAAATTCCGTTGATGACCGAGCGGGGTACTTTTATAATAAATGGTGCAGAAAGGGTTGTAGTAAGCCAGATTCACAGATCACCGGGCGTTATCTACAGCTATGATGATAAAAATTATGTTTATAATGCAAGGATAATTCCGTATAAGGGATCCTGGCTTGAATTCGAAATTGAAGATAAAAACGATCTGTTGTTTGTCAGGATTGACAGGAAGAGGAAGATTCTTGTAACGATATTTTTAAGGGTTCTGGGTTATGATACAAGGGAAAAGATAATCAATGAATTTTATTCGGAAAAAAAGATTTCCATCAAAACCAAAAAGGATCAGGAAAAGGCAACAAAGGCAATAACGAGCCGTGATGTATTCGCGAAGGCCCCGGAAGACGGTGAAATGGAAAAAATCGTCCAGGCCGGCACAAGGCTCACTCCGCTTGAAATAGACAAATTTATCCAGGCCGGAATCACGGAAATCGATGTAATCAATCTTGAGGGCGATGATTCCATGCATAATCCGGTCATTATCAATTGTTTTGATAAGGAAGAGGCGATAATTTCGAAAGAATCTTACGGTGAATACAATGATGAGCCGAGTTTGCTTGATGTAATTACGAAAATTTATTCAGTGTTGAAACCGGGTGAACCGATTATTGTTGAGAATGCTGTCAAGGACATCAAGAGCATGTTTTATTCCGACAAAAGATATGATCTCGGACAGGTCGGAAGGTACAAGCTGAACAAGAAATTCGGGTTTGACATGAAGGTTGAAGACTCTACTCTGAGGGATGATGACGTAATCGCTGTAATAAAATATTTAATCATGGTTTTCAACGGCGAGGGCAGTGTTGATGATATCGATCATCTCGGCAACAGAAGGATCAGATCCGTAGGTGAATTGTTGTTGAATCAGCTCAAGATTGCATTCTCAAGAATGGACAGGATCGCAAAGGAAAGAATGCAGCTTAAGGATATGGAAAGCGCAAAACCCTCTGATTTGATCAGTGTCAAACCTATTTCAACGGCGATAAAAGAATTTTTCGGGTCATCGCAATTGTCACAGTTCATGGATCAGGTTAATCCTCTTTCCGAGCTGACGCACAAACGAAGGCTGAATGCGATCGGGCCGGGAGGTCTTTCGAGGGAAAGAGCCGGTTTTGAGGTCAGGGACGTTCATTATACCCATTACGGCAGGATGTGTCCTATCGAAACCCCTGAAGGTCCGAATATCGGACTGATAGTTTCGCTGTGTAATTATGCAAGGGTAAACAAATATGGGTTCCTTGAAACACCTTACAGGAGGGTTGAACACGGCAAGGTAACAAACAAGGTTGATTACCTGTCGGCTATGGATGAAGAAAAGCATTTTATTGCACAGGCCAATACAATAATAGATGATAACGGAAAATTTGAAAGCGCCTTGATTTCAGTAAGAAAAGCAGGCGATTATATAACGAAAGAGCCCGATGAAATTTCATACATGGATATTTCGCCGAAGCAGATCGTTTCGGTTGCGGCTGCATTGATTCCGTTCCTTGAACACGACGATGCCAACAGGGCGCTCATGGGGTCAAACATGCAGAGACAGGCCGTGCCGCTTTTGTTCACGGATTCGCCGCTTGTCGGTACCGGAATGGAGGAAGTTGCGGCGTATGATTCAGGTGTATGTCTTATTTCCAAATATGCCGGTGAAATTGTTTATGTTACCGCCCTGGAGATTCATGTTAAACGAAAAGAGGATGGTAAAGTAGATATTTACAGGATGCTTAAAAACAGGAGAACAAACCAGGATACCTGTTTCAATCAAAGGCCTATAGTAAGTATGGGGCAAAAGGTTGCGGCAGGCGAAGTTATTGCCGACGGCCCGAGTGTTGCGGACGGCGAACTTGCGCTTGGAAGGAACGCTCTTATTGCCTATATGCCCTGGAACGGATATAACTTTGAGGATGCTGTAA
>JBJKSS010000250.1:0-2589 GCA_046703745.1 Spirochaetota bacterium | reverse complement strand
GAGTATCGCAAACACAAGTCGCCCTTGATCTTGAAACAAATCGAAAATCTGTCGTTTTTTGGGAAACACGATATAATGAAGAGGGAATAAACGGTTTATTTGATAAACCAGGAAGAGGGCGAAAGCCTACTTTTTTTCCCTGAAGACAGGATGAATGTTGCATTGGGTTATTGCATCACGAAGATATTTTGCAAAACCATAAGCGATTCTTTTGCCGGTAACATTACCGTTTTTATCTTTAATATCTACAAGTTTAGCCTTGAAGCCGTATTGAGTCCTGTGTACTTCATCTGCTACAACAATTATATTTTTACGCTCCGATAATTTTTCATATTCCCTGGAATCATCTTCAGGAAAAAATTTTTGTATCGTTGTGAAAACTATTCCTCCTGAAGCAACCTTCAATAATCTTTTCAGTTCGTCTCTTGATTCTGCTTTTTCAGGATTCTGACGCAACAACTGTTTGCTTGAGGTAAATGTGTCGAACAACTGCTGATCAAGATCATTCCTGTCTGTAATAACGACAATAGTCGGGTTATCGAGATCGGATATAAGTTTACCTGCATAAAAAACCATTGAGAGACTTTTACCCGACCCTTGTGTATGCCAGATTACGCCAGCCTTTCTGTTTCCCTTTGTTGAACAGGCATTCCTGGTGCTTTCCACTGCTTTATTTACTGCGTAGTACTGATGATAGGCAGCTATTTTTTTTATCATCTCAATAGTTATTAATCCTGTTTTGACATCCGTTTTCTTGATCTCGACAAAAACTATAAAATAACGGATCAAGTCGAGTAAAGTTTTTGTGTCAAGCATTCCCTTTAAAAGTATCTCAAGCTGATTTATCAAACCCGAAGCTTCCCTTTTTCCATCTGCGCTCTTCCACGGCATGAATCTTGAAAATTGCGAGGAGATTGTTCCCGCACTTGCCTCCAATCCGTCGGAAACTATGCAGAATGAATTATAATAAAATAAAGCCGGTATAACTGTTTTATAAGTCTGTATCTGATCATAAGCCTTTCGTGTTGTTGCCTGCTCGTCGGCAGGATTCTTAAGCTCAATGACGACAAGAGGCAGACCATTAATAAAAAGTATTATGTCCGGTCTCTTGTTCTGGTTTTTATCTGTTATGGTAAACTGATTTACAGCATGAAAAAAATTGTTCCTTGGATTTTGGAAATCAACGAGCCAGACTTTTTCCCCGCGCTCCGTCCCCTCTTTGTTTACCATAACATTGATTCCTTCGGTGAGCATACTGTGGAACATCCTGTTTGCTTCGATCAACTGTGTAGAATAAACTGAAAAGACCGACTTCAAAGCCTGATCCTTTGCCGTTTGTGGCAATGCAGGATTCAATTTATAGATTGCATTCATCAAAACATCTTCAAGGATCACATCCGAGTAACTTTTTCTTTTTAGAATGCCGGAAATAGAGCCTGTCGAAGTGTCGGAGTCAGTCAGGGGCGATATCCGGCCCATGGATAATGGTAAACCCGATTTTTTCTAGTTCATCAAGGGCGAAGTTTTCGATTTCGGATTCGGTTATTCGGGGCATGGAGTTTCCTTAATTTAATTTTACTAATAAAATACTAATATTTTACTAATAAATTCTAATTATTACTAATTAAAACCCATTTGGGTTTCTTATCACTTCCTGCATTTTTTATCTTTTTGTTATCTCTTAATTCCGATAACAGATTATTAATTTTAACTTTTTTTTGTTTATCATTCATCCAGTCAGGAAGTTTTTTCCACAGTAATTCATCAATTTCTGATCTTTCAAGATTTTTATGTTGATTCAATGCCTTTAAAATCAAATCCTGATAGTATATTTTATCAAAAGCCCTATATTTTGAATATGATGCTTTTTGTCCTGTCTTTTGGGCAACTTTTAATGATATGAAATAATTAGGTTTACGTCCTTCAATTAAGCCTTTATTCCTTAGCAATTTTTCTTCTAATTCATTAAGATTTTTTTTCTTTTGAACTTTATCCAACAGCATTATTTCTTCCAATGACAAATCCGGATCACGGGCTAATAATCTGGCATAGTCAATATCAAGAACCTTCCCGGTAATTGTTAATTTTACACGTTCATTTGACAAATCATATTCAGGTAACGGAAAATATCTTTGTCTTTGAAAATTAAACATTTTTCGTATTCCACCTCCGGCAGTGTCAACCATTTTTAGATTAAACATTGCGTTTGATAAAAATCTGTTTCTGTAAAACTCTTCAGGAGCATCATCCATGACAGCTTTTTCAACACTCCCGGGGATAAAGGCACCTAAATTGGTGAATATTAATTGATCATCCATTTCTACAATATTAATCATTCCGCCCTTTGAATAATCCTGATGAGCAATACAATTATTGATTGCTTCTCTTATTGTAAAAGGCTCATATTGATCGATTTCATCTGGAAATAAAGTACCTTCTTTTATATATCGATATTTTATATTTCGAATTTTTTTATAAACCTTGTTTACAGCAAGAAGTAAAGGGCATCCAAAAATTGTATAAACTCTATCGGCACCCTTACTATCTTTTAACAACCATCTTATTTTAGCGATTGCAGGAGTTAAATAA
>JBJKSS010000249.1:0-3868 GCA_046703745.1 Spirochaetota bacterium | reverse complement strand
AAAATCATTTCTTGTATTATTAATTATTTTTAAAAACTTCAGTAATTGATTTTCAGGAAAGTCCGCGCGGTTTTTTTCAAAAAA
This sequence comes from Spirochaetota bacterium, assembly GCA_046703745.1. Taxonomy (GTDB): domain Bacteria; phylum Spirochaetota; class GWE2-31-10; order GWE2-31-10; family JAFGQB01; genus CAZHHK01. The sequence continues at coordinate 3,784 of JBJKSS010000249.1, read as the reverse complement.
AGTGGATAAAAATTAATAAAAAGTGGAATCCGGCTCTCCCCACGTGTCTCCAAATTATATATAAAATAACTGGAGGATAAAAGCATGAACAATCCGAAAATTTTAATCGTTTTTTATTCCGCTTACGGCCATATTTACGAGCTCGTGAAGAATGCGGCTGTCGGCATCAAGGAAAAAGGAGGTACACCTGTAATAAAAATCGTTGAAGAGATTCCCTCACTCGCCAAATCGACGGACGAGTATTATAAAAAATTCAGGGAAACGATAAAGGATATCCCTGTTGCCGATCCGGACAAGGATCCCGCCGCGATAGACGGGCTTATCATTGCAACACCTACAAGGTTCGGGAACATGTGCGCCCAGATAAAACTGTTCGTTGACAGGATGATAAATCACTGGGTGAATGCAACCCTTGTCGGCAAACCGGTCAGTTTCATAACGGGCTCGGCAACACAGCACGGCGGGCAGGAGACCACGTTGATCTCTTCCATGATACCGATGCTGCATATGGGGTGCGTGATAGTCGGGCTGCCGTACATATTCAAGGAACAGATGATAATCAATGAAATCACCGGTTCGTCTCCGTATGGAGTATCGACTATTGCAGGAGGCATGGGCGAAAGAATGCCGTCCGAAAATGAGAAAAAACTGGCACGGGATCTGGGAATGCATTTAACCGGTTTTGCTGCAAAATTGATGAAATAGATCATTCCCCGTTTAAATGCGAAGCCGGATGCAGGGTTAAAACAAATCCGGGGTTATAAAAAACTCGAGTGAGAATTTGTTTCCTTCCGTATCCCTTTCAAGGCAGGCGATGCCGCCCTGTTTGAATGAAATTATGTTTGGAATGAAGCAAGCTTTTTCAGGTCATCCCTGCCTTCATCTGTCAACGGTCTTGCCGTATCCTCATTTTCGTTTTTTGCCTTTGCATGCTGGACGAGATAAACTTTCATGTTTTCATCTTTGTTTTTTTATTAATAATATAGCTGAATATTGGGGGTGTCAACATTATTTTTTTCCGGGGAATTAATTGGGGCAGGGACAAGTTTGAATTATAAAAGGGGGTTTTTATGAGAAATGCTGCGGGAACACTTTTAATTCTGCCATTGCTTTTAATCACGGGCTGTGCCATGATGCCCAAGATAGTAAAGGTTGACGGGAAAATTTACGGGGTGAAGGATTGGGATGCCGGGAAATTTTATTATGTTTCCTATGTCTACAAGGGAGGTTCGTTTAAAGGTGCCGAAAAAATTTTCAAGGCTGTGGCAGACGCGGCGAAATCAAGGGGGCTGAATGAACCGGTAATCGGCAGGTACCCGGGCCCGTCTGACTGGGAGTTCGGTTTTATTGCATCCAAGCCGTATGAAGAAAGCAAGATAGGCGATTACCCGGTTTCGGTCATGGATATACCGAAAGGAACTTACGGCTATCTCCTGGTGCAGGGATACCCTGAGAATATATTTTTTTACTGGGACACTTTGAAAAAGGCAGTAAGGAAAGACGGTTACAAGGTTGCCGGTCCGATTTTCGAAATTTATACCGACCTTCTGGATGATAGCATTCCAAAGAAGAAACAGAAAGGCGAGATCAGGGTACGTGTTGAAAAATGATCCGATCAGTTTGAGGATTCCAGCTCCAGTATTTTTTCCCTGATGGTCTCGAGTTTTTCTCCGAGTTTCTTTATCGTTCTTTCAAGACGGGTTTTTTCCGCCTCGAGGATTTTGATCGTTTGCACCGGCTTCTTTGCATTATTGATGCCGGCCTTTATCATGTCGTGGGTCTTGCCGTCGAGGAAATCATTTTCAATTTTTTGCCTTTCGCCTGCGTCCCTGATCCTTGATGCTATTTTCATGTTGTCGAATCCGATTTCCGGGTTGATGTTCATGGTGTAAATTTTCACCATTGTATCTGCGGTAGTCCTGTTTAACATCAGTCCCCTGTCTATGTAATCCTGGAACCTCACCTTGTGTTCGTTGCAAAGTTCGATCGCCCTGATTAAAAGCCTGCCGGCGTCCTTCATTAACTGTGCATTCTTGAAAAGATAATTTTCCTTTATTTCCTTCGTGAGCTTTTTGAATTCCTCGTTAGTCTCGAAAATGTTCCTGTAGATGCCGAGCTCTTCCGATTTGAAAAGCAGCCGATGAAAGATGTTCCAGAATTCACTGGTGTGGCTCCTGTTAGAAACCGGCACCGCAGAATTAACGAAGTGGATGTGGTGAGCGAATTCGTGAATGGCTGTATAGACAATTGAATTGTCATCGGTGAAATTTTTGTTGTGCAGGATTATTTCCTTCCTGTCAGGGTAGTAGAGCCCGTTTACCTTTTTGCTTGTCTTTCCCGAAAATGTTACCTTGAAATCTTCGATGCCGCCCTCAAGCTTGAGCAGCAAATTTTTTACCTGATCCCGATTCAATTATTTTACTCCTGTCCGATCGTAAAATCCATCAGTTTGTCTCTGCTTCCGGTCATGTCGGTTGCGTTGTCCAAAGCGCCGGCTGAAATGACAATTGTCAGGATTGAAAAAAGGATCAATATTTGTTTTCTAATCATAAGGGTTATTCTCCGGAAAAATGGTTCTAAATTGAAATGTACTGCCGGATCATAGCATGTTTCATTTTATAATTCCACTGGAAAAATTTTAGTTTGGTGAAGAAATATATACCTTAGCAGAAATAACACTATATACGGAAACAAGGGGTTTACCTCGGCTACGCTCGGTACAAGTCAACCCCTTGTTTGCCAGACTTTTGGACAACCCGCAGGATAAAAAAGCCGTCCTGATTTCAGTCAAGACGGCTTGATGTATTCTTGTAAAAAAATTATTTTGTGTGTTCAAGCATCAATGTTTTTGTCGGCTGGTTGCAGACTTCATCAGGGCCGTAATACTGGATCGCACCAGGATAGAGGAACGATGTTTTGACGGCCCATTCGTCCCTGTGGCCGGCAAATGTCTTGAACGGTTTGCCGTCAAGTTCAACAAGAGCCTTCTTGATTACAGGTTTCAGCTCTCCGTGCCTCTGTTCGAGGTTCATCATCATGGTGATGGGGATGCCGCCTGCGATCCATTCGCTTGCCGGCTTGTAGAGATTTCTCACGTTTGCCATATAGCCTGTGAGGCCCGCTGATATCAGGAGGAACGCAATGTAACCCAGCGAGTAGCAGTAATCCGCATCGAAGTTGGACGGGAACGCACATCTTCCTTCGTAACCGAAGAAATGGTTCAAGGGATTGAACTTGCCGTTGAATTTCCCTTCGGCCTTCATCTCTTTCAGTTTGTCGTGAACGAGATCGATTATAAGTGTTTCCGTTTCAATCCTGGAAACCTGGACATTGCCATGGTCATCCCTGTCCATCAGCAATTGTTTCTGGATCCTTTCGGGAAGCGATGAGAATGTATATGCGGAATCCTTGCTGAGGTTAGTGCTGATCCACTGGTGCTGTTCGTCGAATGACCTCAAGGTCTGGAAATAATCCTGGTGCTTTGCGAGAAGATCATTCAACTCGTCGAATAATTTTCTTATCTCCGGAATGAATTCGATCAATCCTTCGGGGATAAGCGCCACACCGAAATTTTCCTTGTTGTTCGATCTTGCAACGACAGTATTTACGATGCTGTCGATTATTTCTTTTACCGATTGCTGTTTTTCCTTTACTTCCTCTGAGATTACCGCAATGTTAGGTTGTGTCTGCAATGCGCATTCCAAACAGATATGGCTGGCCGATCTGCCCATGAGCTTGATAAAGTGCCAGTATTTTTTCGCCGAGTTGGAATCCCTGCAAATAT
>JBJKSS010000248.1:0-6861 GCA_046703745.1 Spirochaetota bacterium | reverse complement strand
GAACTGATCGACCTTGCAAAAAGCAAGTACATAACATACCTCTCCATAACCGATCATGTTTCGGTGAAAAATACCGGCGCAGCGGTTGAGTACGGCAGGCTCGCCGGTGACGAGGTAATTCCCGGCATTGAGCTTTCATGCTTTGATTACAAGAGGGGCAAAAAGGTTCACATACTCGGCTACTATATCAATTATGAAAACGGCAGGATCAGGAATTTTACAAGGCCGTTGATAATAGAGAGGGACCGCATCTCAAGGAAACAGATTGCCATTTTGAAAAAAATCGGGTATGAAATAGACGAATCATACATAGAAAGGATCACCGAAGGCGGTACCGGTATTTACAAACAGCATATCATGGCCGCTCTTGTAAAAAGCGGATATTCTAATTCGATTTACGGCGAGTTATACGATAGTTTGTTCAGGAACGGCGGGGAAGCCTATTTTAAAATACGGTACTTCGATCCGGTTGATGCCGTAAAACTGGTACTTGAAAATGACGGCGTGCCCGTTCTGGCGCATCCCGCGCTTGATGATAATTACGAGGTGATGGGGGAGCTTGTGAATGCAGGTCTTGCCGGTATAGAGATGAAACACACAAGGCACGGCAGCCTGGATGAAAAAAGGATAGGGTTTTATGCGGAAAAACACGGACTCATTCTAACGGGCGGCTCGGATTTTCACGGCGAATACGGTGAGGGAAGCGAAGACCTTGGGTCATGCAGCACCGGTTTGACAGAGCTCAAAAAACTTTATAAAAAGGCCAACAGGAAGTTATATGAAATCAGCGGCAAATGAGGACTTTGCGGCGAAAGATGTTGCAAAGAGGGCAGCTGTCAATGCAGGTGATATTTTGAAAAAATTCTACAGGAAGAGGCTCAATGTCAAGGCTGATCTTGAGCATGACATAAAGCTCGAAGTTGATCACCTTTGCGAGGAAAAGATAATCAAAACCATCAGGAAAGAATTTCCCGGCCACCGCATTATTTCGGAAGAGTCGGGCGAAATCTCCGGAGACGGCCAATACGTCTGGATAATCGATCCGCTTGACGGCACCGTGAATTATTTCAGGGGCCTGCCTTTTTTCTGCACAAGCATCGGCGTGTTCAGACTCGCGGGGAATGAACCTTTGACCGGCAGCATTCTTGACAGATGTGAGCCCGTTGCAGGCGTCATTTACGCCCCGGTTCTTGAAGAATTATTCTGCACCGGTTATGATGAAATTGCGAGGCTTAACGGCAGGGAATTATCAATCGGGCCGGGCAAAAGCCTGGAGGATTCCGTAATAAGCATAAGCATCGGGAGCAGCGAAAAGACGGTGAACGAAATCTCATCGATTATTCCCGGTCTTGCACAAAGGGTTAAAAAAATAAGAAGCTTCGGATCAACGGCCCTCGACCTTGCATACATTTCAGCCGGGTTCCTTGACGGCATGCTGCACAGGAACATTAAAATCTGGGACATTGCAGCGGGCAGTATGATCCTTGAAAAATCCGGAGGTGTTGTTTCATTCGGTCAAACAGCACCCGGCACTTATGATATCCTGGCATCCTCACGGGCCGTTTATGAAGGGCTCATGAGTATAACGGGAAATGCCGTTTTAACATGAGAATATTATCCCGAAAAAATTTTATCCAAATTTTATCAAAAAAAAATTATAAATTAACAAATTTTGTATTTACTCAAACAGAAAAATAACCATAGATAAAATATTATTGATAAAAAATGATCTGAAAGTTTTTACTTATAAATTTGAAAAATTTAAGGCTCTTCCTAAAGAACCGCCGTATTTTCAATGAATGCGGCGGTTTTTTTATAATTTCCAGTTGAATTAATATGGAAAATAGCATAAATTAGTATAAAATCAAAATTTTTATCCAGCCATGTTTGATACGAGGAGTTTATTATGAAAGCTTTTTTTATATTTGTTTTTTCCGGTTTATTATTGGTTATGTTTTCATGCACAAGTGAGCTTGCAAAAAATACCACATGGGAAGGCGACGGCCACCTGGCATCCGATAGCACAGTCAAATATAAATATGAGAATGTCATTTTTTATGCAAACGGCAAGATGAAAATGACATTTAAAACAGAAGATGAATCTTTCGTATTAAATTTGAAAGGAAACTACAATATCGATGGAAGTGAGTTCATAAATTTTACGGTTTATGGAGATGACGGCGTTTATGCTTACACTTGTGAAGGCAGGGGCACATTAAGCTATTATACGGGTCATGGTTCCGGGACAATCAGAATTTCAGGGACCAAATTTACCTGGGATATTGATAAAGTTTCAGATTTTTAGGACTTGCGTATTTATAGCGATCTGTTGACAAAAAATAATTACGGAGATTTTCATTGAAAACTTTTTTATCAAGAATAATGATCGTCCTGTTTTTGTATTCCGTTACGGTTCAACTATCCGGTCTGGATATATTTGATGCTGTGAAAAACGGGGAGACAGGCACGATAAAAATTTATTTGAAAAACGGCGGAAACATTTATGAAATGAACAAAAACGGGGACCCCCTGCTGATTTATGCTGCCAAAAACGGTAATGCCGTTGCGGTAAATTTGTTCATAAGGGCCATAAAGAAGGCAAAGGGAGACATTAATGCAAGGGATGCTGAAGGGAGGACGGCCCTTATGTGCGCTTCAATTACAGGCAATACCGAATCCGTGGATCTGCTGATCAAGGCAAAGGCAGGCATAAATCTTACCGATAAATACGGCAACACCGCATTGATACTGGCGACCAAAAACGGTAAAATCGATGTGGTAAAATTATTGGCCGGTGCAGGCGCCGATCTCAATATAAAAAACAAGGACGGCCACACTGCCCTGACCGAATCCGGATTGTGGCCCGACATCATGAATATCCTGTTGTTTTACGGTGCGAAATAGTTTATCGCAAGTTGATTTGTTTGATTTTGATATGCAGAAATATGCGGCGGGCACAAAGTATTCAGCTGAAAAATGGCCGGCTGTTTTTTAAAATAATCCGGATGGCGGAAAAAAAAATTATTCCTGTTCTCTCCTCCATAACTATTTTCATCTCCGGCAGATTTGACGGGATGAATGCTGAGCATAAACAACAATGTTAAAAATACCGTTATAAAGATTGCCGTCAAGCCAAGGCCCAGTTTAAAGGGAGAATATTCATTTTTATATTTTAACAGATCCAGGTCGTACCTTGCTGCATCCTTTTCTGAAATTTTTAAAAATTTTTTTATTCCGGAAAACTGGTACTCGACCTCACGGCATCCGGGACATGAAAAAAAATGATCTGACAACTCGTGTTTTTCCTTTTTATTGAGATCACCGTCAAGGTTCCTGCTTACAAGGAACCGGTAATGTTTACAAGATACCATGGTCAGCTCCCGGGTTTTTAAATATTCTGACAAGCTTTCCCTTTAATATTAGACGTTTGAGATTAAAAAAAGTTATAAATAATTTTACGGCTTTGATTGAAAAAAAATCCTGACTTCAAAAAGGAAAGCAATTACCGGCTAAACAAGCTTACCTGAAAATTTCTTCAAGGATGAGTGCGAGCCTTATGCCTGCCTTTTTCAGCTGTTCTTCGGCAATGTTCCTCATTTTCTTGCTGTAGCCGCCGGGCAGATTGAATTCCGCCGGGCCTTCAGGAAGATCCTCATAGATGAATTTTTTTGCGGTTAAATATGATTCATAAGCCCATTGCTTCGGGCCGCCGCCGGAATATTTTTTGAAATCTCCGGGTTTGACGGAATATGACAATTTGGCGGCAAGCGAGTCTATGTCCGACTGTGTCATGGGATAAGCGCTGAGGATTTCATCCCAGTAATGATGAAGGTTCGTCTTTTTTGAATATTTTTTGCCCCGCGTATGAATGATCTTCAGGTTGCCGCCGTTATCATTGTCGTCGATGCAGTGGAGCGGCATGTGAATGTCCCCGGTAAAATGAATGAGGAACAGAAGGTCTTCCTGTTTTTTCCTGAAAGGCGTTTTTTTGTTTTCGAGTTCCCCGATTTCCTTCTCCATCTGGAATATGATCGAGTTTTCATCGTAATATCCGGCCATGTTGTCCAGTGTCACGTTTTGCCGCGCCGGGAGGTTGACATAATGCCATTCTTTTGTTTCTTTTCTTTTGTATCTTATTTTGTCGGCCCAGACAGCGGCCTGTATAAAGTTCATTCCTTCCGGAAGAAGCGCCTCGATTTTTGACAGAATTTTTTTATCAAGATGATCCCTCGCTATCCGTGCGATTATTTCATGACCGCTGTCCGACCATGAATAGCAGAAAACGTTCAGTAATATCATTATTAAAATTGAAAGGCTTTTTTTCATTTTTGCCGCCATGTCATTCCGGCGGATTTTACGCAGCCGTTATTCTTGATGAAAAATTTTCCGGTGTAATCGGGACAGGCAGTTTTTAATTCCGCAAGATCATAAAAGGCCCTTTTGAACACGAGGCCCTTTGCAAAATAGTTGAGCCCGGCAAGGCCCCGATCCCTTGACTCGATGATCTTTGTCATTTCCGATGGAGGGCTGTTTTTTTTGTTGAGCATTATGAATGTGCCTGCAATAGTGCGCACCATGTGGTGGAGGAATGCATTGCCGATAAGTTTGATAATCACCGTGTCGCCGGTTCTTTCGGTTCTTGCCAGATAAATGTTGCGAATTTTGGACCTGGATTCATCAACGCTAGATGAGAATGATGTGAAATCATGACAGCCGACGAGTTCATTGCAATAACTTTGAAGGAGCCTTTCGTCGAGGTGATTCGGATAAATTGTCATATACCTGTTTTGCAGGGCCGATATTCCGTTAGAGTTGAATATATGGTACCAGTATTCCCTTGCCATGCAGTTTTTCCTGGCATTAAAATCATCCGGCACGAATTCGCACTCAATGATCCTTATGTCCTTGGGCAGGAGCCCGTTCAATGCGAAAAACCAGTTGTTTTCATTCATACCGGGTTTGTCCGCAAAAAAATTTATTACCTGCCCTTCCGCATGTACGCCGGTGTCGGTCCTTCCCGCAGCATAAATCGTTGCCCTGTTTTTTGTTATTGTGCCGATAGCGGCAAGGAGTTGTTCTTCGACAGACCTGCTGTTTTTCTGCGACTGGAACCCCTGGTAGTTTGTCCCTTCGTATGATACTGTAAGTTTTATATTAATCGGTGCCATCTAATGCCTTGAGTTCTTTTGAAATCGCCTCATGATACTCCTTGGCCTTGTCAACGATTTCCTTCGGCTTGTCGTAATCGGATTTACCGAACCCGAAAAGTTTGCTCAAATACTGCCTTGAATCAAGCAGATCCTTCTTGCGTATCTCTTTGTCCGTTTTTATGCCGTATTTGAATGTGAGAATGCCGATGAGATAGATGATGCCGTCATAGCCGTAATTTTTGTCGATGTCGGGCCCGAACGATTTCAGGGATTCCATTACCTGTTCCTTGCTCTGGTTAAGCTCCATCGCCCTGTTGTAAAAAAACAGCGCCTTCTTGTAGAATAATTCCGTGAGGTAAGCGAAATTCCGGTTTGGTTTTTCTTTTTCAAGCTCTTCGAAGAGGAATGCCGCCCTGATCGAGCAGATTGCCTGTTTGATTACGGGAAGCGCCTTTTTTGTGTAATTGTCATAACCCATTGCCGCAAGCGCATAACCCGCGGCACCCGACTCAAGCGTCCTGTATTTTGAAAAATCCACAGGGCTGCCGATAATTTTGTTTGCAAAGTCTATCCTTTCGTTACGCTGCTTCTTGAAAATTTTTATGCTTTCCTCGGGAACCTCGCCGAAATCGCCCCCCAGTGAGGCGAAGAAACACGCCGGGCAGACCGTTACCGTATAAACAAGCGGATAGATCCTGCCGTATGCCTGGCTCGGCCTGTATTTCCGATGAAGGGTCTCGGTAACGTTGTCCGCTATCAGCCTTCCCCCTCCGGTCAGCAGTGTCTCGATGAAAAAATTGTTTTCACAAACCGGGCAAACGGTCGGAGTCTTTGCCAGGAATGTAACCTTTGGTCTGATGCTGTCCTTATCGGCAAGAGGCTGAAGAGTCATTTGAAACCTTCCTTTTCCCTGTATATTATGACCGAAGCGGCCGCGTATTCCCTGCATGAGCCCACGGACAAAAACACACCGTTTTCGTTCAGACCTTTCAGTATCATTTTGTCCCTGTTTATGAATTTGATCCCCGGACGTTTGTAATCATTCAACGCAACTTCGATATCCGTAAACGATAGCTCCCTTCCCAGCCCGCACTTAAGGGCCTTTGCGAATGCTTCCTTGACACAGAAAATCAATGCGAAATATTTCATCCTGTTTTTGATGTTTTCGCATCTTTTTATTTCATCGCCCGTATAAACTCGTTTGAGGAATGATTCGTTGTCCTTAAGCTCTTCGAACCTGTTTATAGTGCATAAATCCATGCCGGTCAATAACACAGAGCTTCCGCCTCCCTGATCAGGCGCTTCATTTCACTGACCGCATTCCCCAGCCCTGAGAATAATGCCTGTGAAATTATCGAATGCCCTATGTTAAGTTCTACAATCTGTTTTATTGTGCAGATTTCCTGGACATTATGATAGTTGAGCCCGTGCCCTGCGCAGACTTTCAGCTTTAAGCCTGCAGCCTGCCTGGCATAATCTCCGACTGCATTCAGGATTTCCATTTTTGAAGAGTTGGACGCATCTGCATATTTGCCTGTATGTATTTCGATCTCGTCTGCCCCGGTTTTCATGATGAATTCCAGATTGGCCGGGTCAGGTTCGACAAAGAGGCTCACAATAATGCCGGCCTTTTTCAATTCGCCGGTGAACTGCGTGATCTTTGAAAGATTGTCCTTCACGTTAAGGCCGCCTTCGGTTGTAACCTCCTCCC
>JBJKSS010000247.1:0-5158 GCA_046703745.1 Spirochaetota bacterium | reverse complement strand
CTTCTTCTGTTGTGTGGGGAATGCAGCGTGTTTTATTCTGGGAAAAAGCCGGATATTGTATGCAAAATTTTAAAAATGCGACGCCGCCTGCTCAACGCATCTTTATCGGGAGATATTTTGAAAGCCTGTCTTGTAGTACTTTATTTCAACCAGATCGGCCACACCAAAGCCTGCGTACAGTCGATAATCGATGCGGGTTATGACGGTTCAATGATTTACTGCTTCGACAACGGCTCAACCCCGGAGAATCACGGCCTGCTCCTTGATGCATTCCCCCGGATGAATCACAGGCGCATTCCAAACAACACAGGGTACTCGGGAGGTTTCAACAGGGCTCTCAGCTGGGCATTCTCCAGCGGCTTTGACCACGCGTTATTTTGCACCAACGACACCGTTATAGGAAGCGGAACCGTGGAAAAACTCATTGACATAACGAACCGTTACAAAACCGGACTGGTCTGCCCGAAGATAAAATATCACGGCAGGGACGGGATCGACTCCGTTTCGGGTTTTTTTGACAGGACGAATTATTCGCTTCAGCATTATCATTCTCCCGATCTTCCGGAGAGTCTTGACCATACAAAGGATTATGTCCCCGGCACTTGCTTCTGGCTGTCACGAAAAATTTTCGAAGAGCTGGGCGGCATGGACGAGTCGTACAACACGTACTGGGAAGATGTGGATTTCAGCTTCAGGGCGCATGAAAGAGGCATCAAAATTTTCAGGGCATTCGATGTCGAAATAGCGCACAAGGTCGGCAAAACCTGCCACAAGAAGCCGCTTTACACCACGTATTATTTCCAGAGAAACAGGATAAGGTTTTGCAGGAAATATCTTTCAGGGAAAGAAAGAAGTACCGCCGGGGAATTTATCGGCCGTGATTTAAAGAGGTACCTTGCAAAGTACGATGGTAAAAATGACAGTGCAAGGGAAGGATATTTCGCCGAACTGTTCAGGGAGCTTGAGAGTTTATAGCCTTATATAGTCTTCCCTGTTTTCATTCTTCAAAAAATCATTTATGCTTTCCCATGTACCGAGATCATGATAGTCCGCTGTTTCAACGGCTGATGCGGGATAAAACGGCTGAGCGTCATAGCAGGGGTTTTGATGCATGATTGACCCGCTTAAAAACCGGTAAAGGCTCTCCGCGCAGTCCTTCCTGAACGCATAAGCTGTCCAGAACGCATTGTAATTGCTCACATTTTCTTCAGGCTTGTCCTGGAACAGGTATATTTTACCGCCGTAAACATACAGCGCCCCCAGTCTTACAAGTATTTCACCGTCATTGCATGTCTTATAGCCGAAAGCCGCCGCACTTTCATCAAGCAAACCGGACATAATTTCAATAAGCGTCCTGCCTTCATTGTCGTAATAAACGTTGTCTAACGAAAGCCTCAGCGCCGAATCAGGAAGCAGGACGATATTGTGCTCCCCAAAGTGTTTTGCAGCGGAATAAACCGAGCCGGCCCATTCATGATATTTGTCGTTGAAAAAAACCTGGATAATTTCTGCACCACTGACCCTCGTCCTCATATAATCCGTGACGGCCGTTTTAGACGGCAGCGTCACTACCACGATCCTGATATCGGCAGCAGGATTGTTTTTTTTGAATTCAAGGATGTGGTTCAGTGAAAAATCGATCAGCCTGAAGTTGTCATAAATTAAATATAATTCCTTGGGACAGGACAGCCCGAGCCTGGTGCCGCTGCCGGCACACGGAAGGATAACCGTGATTTTTTTCATAAAACTTGCAGTTTCCTTGAAAGAATGTATGGAATTTTATATCACATTACACGTACCTGATCAAGTCATACCGGATAATTCTCCTGAAATTTTAGAAGCAAAAACTCTAACCGGAATAAAATTATTTTGAAATTTCATAAAATTATTGTTATTATTAATATTGCATCATGATAAATCCCAGGAAAAACAAAAGATATAAAATCGGACTTCTTCTGGTTTCGCTTTTCGACGACTATGCTTCAGGCGTATGGTCAGGCGTGGTCCAGTCGGCAAAAGAATCCGACTGCGACCTTAACTGCTATGTAGGCGGAACACTTGAGTCAAAATACAACTTTGATTACCAGAGGAACGTCATTTATGACCTGATCAACACTAATGATGTTGACGGACTCATCATCATGTCCGGCTGTCTTTCCAATTTCACAGGCATCGAAAAATTCAGGAAATTCCTGAACAAATTCAGCGGTCTTCCAATTGTCAGCATAAGCTCGGACATCGACGGCATACCGAATGTCCTGTCAGACAATACGACGGGAATGAGGGATTTGATGATTCACTTGATAAAGGATCATAATTTCAGGCGGATCGCATTCATGACCGGTACAGGAGAAAATCTCGAATCCCGCCTGAGGCTCGAGGCTTACAGGAACACGCTTGAAGAATTCGGCCTGCCTGTGGATGAAAAGCTTATATTCCCCGGCGATTTCCACATTTATTCCGGCAGCGATACAAGGATTTCGGACTTAATCGACAAGTACCAAAAATCCTTTGATGCGATAGTTTGCTCAAACGATCTGATGGCAATACATTTCATAAAAAAGCTGATCGAGATGGGCATCAATGTGCCGGGAGATATTGCAGTGGCGGGATTTGACAATATAAAGGAAAGCAGGGGGATAACGCCCCCGCTTACAACGGTGAGCCAGTACCCTGCCAGGCTGGGTCAAAAGGCTTTTCAGGCAATGCTGTCCCTGCTTAACAATGAAAAAGTGCCGCACAGGATACTTATTGAAACAAGGTTCATCAAAAGGCATTCCTGCGGATGTTACTGGCAGGAAAATATGGAAAACATAAGACTTGAGCCCGTCCAGGTCAATGTTCACACAGCATTGAATTATGAAGAGGAATTAAACAAATTTACTGATGCACTGGAAAACGAGATAGACAAATACCTGCTAAGGCTGGATGATGCCGGAGTCGCAGGGGTTTATGCCCGCTTCATTGTGGGATCCCTCTCCGGCAGCCTGAATGACAGGGACACGGATGCATTCCTCAAAATGCTGGAAAATATCATTTTGGGTTCAACGGATTACATAGACATACTCTCATGGAACGACATTATATCGTTCGTATTTGACGGAATGAAAATAAAATTTTCGGATAAATATGATCCGCAGCTGGTTGAGCTGTTATGGAAAAAATCGCTTGTTTTGATCGGCAGTCTTGCATTCAGACACAATCCCTACCAGTATGTAGAATACAAGGTGCAGGGCCTGGAAATGTATACGATGAGCGAAGCATTGATGTCCGTTTTTAACAGGGACGAACTGGTTGCATTCATCAGGGAAAAACTCCCCAGGCTTGATATCAAAAGCGCCTTTATTTCGCTCTACTGCATGAAAAACGGCAAACCTGACAGGGAAAAATCAAGGTTGATAGCAGGTTACGATCTTGATGCAGATTTGAAAATTTTTAATTCATATACAGTATTCAACTCGATTGACCTTTTCCCGAAAGACATAAATACCGGCGGGGCAAGGAAGACCTATATCATTTCCGCCCTTTTTTTCAAGGACATACAGCAGGGATTTGCCGTTTTTGAAACCGGCTCGAAGCTCGGGCTGTTGTATGAAAACCTCACGCTCCAGCTCTCCAGCCTTCTGCGCGGCATAGACCTGATGGAGGAAGTGCGGCGGTATTCCCTGGATTTGGAGGACAAGGTCAGGGAGAGGACGATAAAACTCGAAATGGCCAACATGGAGATAGAAACCGCCAACTCAAAACTGAAAAAACTCGACCGGCTCAAGAATGATTTTATCGCCAACATAACACATGATTTCAGATCGCCGTTGACCGCTATATTAAACCTTGCCGATCTTTCGCTTAAATATGAAAATACGGCCGATGATAACAGGGAAAATTTCGAAATCATCTACAATGCAGCCGTCAAATTGAAAACCTCGATCGACAGGCTCCTCGACCTGGCAAGACTTGATGCGAAGGGATTGAAGTTGAAAGTAAAAAGGACCGACATAAACTCCCTTCTTGAGAAAATAATCAATTTTTATGAATCGGCAGCAGCAGGTACGCAAATCAGGATCGTCAAAATCATTCCTTCCGTCAGCATTGACGGATTTTACACGGATGAAGAAAAATTCGAGGACATTATCAGCAATATAATGTCAAATGCGGTTAAATTTGTCGATGGGGAAACAGGTGTTATAAACATAGAGCTTGTCGAACTGCCGGCACACATGAGGATCATAATTTCAGACAACGGCATTGGAATATCAAAAGACAAACTTGAGGCGATATTCAACAGGTTCGAACAGGCGGAAGGCGGAAGGAACAGCATCTACAAGGGCACCGGCATAGGGCTCGCCTATTCAAGACAGCTTGTCGAACTGCTCAAGGGAAGCATAAGCGCCGAGTCCGAGGGTCCCGGTAAAGGCTCGAAATTCATTATTGATTTCCCGAAAGGCAGGAATGCTTTTAACGAGGATGATTTTTTTGATGAAGCAGGGAATGAAGGAGAGAGTGCGAATGATCGTACAAGAAACCAGTTGTTGAATGCCGCCAAGTCAGAAATACAGAAAAAATTATACCAGGACAAGCTCCTGACGTTTATCAATACCCCCAATGAGCCCGGCGAATACGATGTCAAAAAAACGGTTATACTGATAATCGATGATGAAGAGGACATACTGAAGATCGTCATGAAATACCTCTTGAATGACGGGTATAAGAACTTCGTACTTGCGTCGGACGGCATCAGGGGATTTGAGGCGGTTTATAAATACAATCCGGACATAATAATCTGTGATTACAATATGCCGAACATGGGAGGAGACGTACTTCATGACAATCTGCTGGAAAGCCCTGTCTTGAAGGAAATACCTTTCCTGTTTTTATCGGCAATATCCGACAGGAATGTAATCAATGAAAGAAGAAGGAAGGGAGCATGCGCATACCTTAAAAAACCCATAGATGAAATCGAGTTCCTTGTCACTGTGGAGCAGCACCTCAAAAAATATCTTGATCACAAAAAGCTTGCCGAAAACAATTAAGCTTCCGGCAAAACTTAAATTAAATTGTAAAATATATATCCTGGAAATGCATAATCCTGATATTATCAAATTATATAACCGGAATAAAAATTATCACTTTACTTTCATAATTTAATGATTTAAATTAT
>JBJKSS010000246.1:0-6507 GCA_046703745.1 Spirochaetota bacterium | reverse complement strand
TTCATTTTTTTATATTTAGGCGGTCAGGCTGATGAATCCTCTCATTGAAATAAAAGACCTCAAATTCAGTTACGAATCAAACGAAGCGTTGACCGATATAAACCTGCACATAGATAAGGGAGATTCGCTGGCAGTCATCGGAACGAATGGGAGCGGCAAGTCGACCCTTCTTAAAATCATAAGCGGGATTTATTTTGCAACCGGCGGCGAATATTTTTTTGACGGCAAGGAGATTACCGAAAAAACGATGAAGGACGGCATCTTCTCAAGACAATTTCACAAACGTGTCGGCTATGTTTTCCAGAACTCCGACGCCCAGCTTTTTTGCTCTAATGTTTTCGAGGAAATCGCCTTCGGCCCGATGCAGATGGAGATGTCCGAAGACGAGATCAACACAAGGGTCAACGATGTGCTCACCCTTCTTCACATCGAGCACCTCAAGCACAGGGAGCCGTATCATTTGAGCGAAGGTGAAAAAAAGAAGGTTGCAATAGCGAGTGTGCTTTCGCTCAACCCCGAAATAATCATCCTTGACGAGCCGATGAACAATCTTGACCCCAGGACAAAACTTTTCCTCAAGGATTTTTTGCTGAGACTCAACCAGGCAGGCAAAACGATAATCTGCGCAACGCACGAGTTTGAATACGTCGAGGAATTGTTCAAAAAAGTAATAGTGCTTTCCGACAACCACACCATAATCAGGGAAGACGATTATGTAAAGGTTATCCATGACAATGAATTCTTGAGAACAAATAACATAAAATAAGATTGATATTGAAAATATGTCCCAAATCAGATAAAATGTTAATCAAATATTCATAAGGATAAATTTTGACAGAAATCGATGTATTAAAAGATATTGCCAAAAAATTAAAAAGCAACAATATTGAATACATGGTTAGCGGATCAGTGTCTATGAATTTTTATGCAACTCCCAGAATGACGCGCGATATAGATATAGTTATTTTAATAGATAAAGACGATATTGACAAACTCGAGACAAATTTTAAGGACGATTATTATATTGATAAAAAAATGATAGAAGATGCTGTCACTAATTATTCAATGTTCAATATTATCCATTTAAAAGAAATTATTAAAATTGATTTCATAATCAGGAAAAATGATCCATACAGAATATTAGAATTTAACAATCGTAAAAAAGTCATGATCGATGGTATCGAGATAAATATCGTTTCCCTGGAAGATTTGATTATCTCAAAAATGTATTGGGCCAAGGATTCATACTCAGAAATTCAGGTTAAAGACATAAAAAATCTTGTCAAATTGCCGTACGACAGGAATTATGTTGAAAAATGGTGCAATTATCTCAACATATCTGATATTTATTCAAGGATTTTAAATGAATAGTGACACTAACCCGGAAATTAATGAAATTTATGAAAAAATGATGTTAGAAAAAACTTCCCTGGAAAGGTTTAAAATGGGATTTTCCATGCTGCATTCAGCCAGAATAATGGCATTGTCGACAATTAAAAATAAGGAAAATCTTAAAGTTGAACTTTTTTTAAGATTTTATAGCGGTGATTTTGATGAAACAACAAAGGGTAAAATTATAGCATCCATAAGAAATTACAAAAGAATATAACAGGGACAAACCCGACGAGGGAAAAGTCCTTTTGTACGTGGGACCGGGTTACGGCAAGATACTTAAAATAGGCGACGCAGATGTTTTCGGAGCCGAGGTGAATGCAGCAAGCTGGGAGAGTCCCCTCCCGGCGCAAAAAAAGCATTCAAGGTGATCTACAAACTTTGACCCGGCCTATAAAATTTTTACATTAACATTGAAATTCGGTTTCAGGAAAGAGTCGTTATCCAGCAAATTTATATCCACCTGCACTATTGTTTCATTGTTTTTCTTGATTGCCATTGACGAGATCCTTGTAATTTTGCCCTTATACTTCCTGTTTAAATCGGCAGTCGGACTTACAACCACTTCGTTTCCTATTTTGACATCCCTGATGAATTCTTCCGGTATATCGGCCTAGATTATGAGGCTGTCCATATCCATGATACTCAGGATTTTTTTGAAATTCTGGTTTGTCGGAATAATATAATCTCCATTTGAATAACCGATATCATAAATTATCCCGTTTTTTACATTTGATACTATGGTGTTGCCCTTCAGGTTTTTCATGTTGAGTTTGCTTTTATACTGTTCCAGATCAAGTTCAATGTTATTGATCCTGTCTTTTTGCATCTCAAGTATATTGTTGACATCGGTATATTTTTTCATGAAAATTTCAATCTGGTTCAACTCCTTTTCTTTTGCCCTGAAAGCCAATTCCGCATCATCAAGGTCTTTTTTCGAGGCATTGCCGCTGTCAAAAATAACTTTAAGATTATTGTAGTACTCTTTTTTATTTTTCAGGTCTTCCTCTGCAAGGCCCAGGTCTTTCTGCAATTTTTCATATTCCAGTTGACTTGTACTTAATTCATATTTGGCCGTTTCAAGCTCATTTTCCTTGCTTCTTATCATTGATTTGTAATCTTCAATCGACAGGCTTACAAGCGTATCGCCAAGTTTTACCTTTTGACCTTCCTTGACATGTATTTTCTCGATCTTTGCCGGGAAATCTATATTTATGTTTTCTATCACCGTTGTCGTGACAATGCCGAATACTTCGATGGATTTGTTGTCAATTGCAGGTTTGATGCTTTCATTACTGACAGGATCATTGCTTTTACTCTTGCTGCAATTTATCAGGCTGCCGATTAATAATGAAGCAGTCAATAAGACTAAAATTGTTTTTTTGTTCATTCCCATATTTTACCGTCCTTTACATGGATTGTTTTCTGGCTGTATTTTGAAGACTCTTTTGCATGAGTTACCTGTACTATGGTTTTCTGTTTTTCCCTGTTGATTTTTTTCAACAGCGTCATGATGTCCTCCCCTGTTTTAGAATCCAGGTTGCCCGTGGGTTCATCCGCAAGGATTATATCGGGATCGTTGATGAGTGCCCTTGCGATCGCAACCCGCTGCTGCTGACCCCCGGAGAGTTCTTTTGGCGTATGAAACCTCCTGTCGTTTAATCCGACCAGATCAAGAATTTCATCGAGTCTTCTGCTGTAATCACCCATTTTCTTGCCGTCAAGCAAACCCGGCAGCGCGACATTTTCCTCAACATTAAGGTTGGGGATCAAATTATAAAACTGGAAAATAAAACCCACATCCCTTCGCCTCATGATGCTGGATTCATCATCCGTCATGTCCGAAAGATTTTTACCCTTTACCCTGAGAATGCCCCTTGTCGGTTTATCGAGCCCGCCCAGCAGGTACAAGAGCGTGCTTTTACCAGAGCCCGAGGGTCCCATTATCGATATGAATTCCCCCCTGTAAACCTTCAGGCCTATATCCTTCAAAACTTCAATCGAAACCTCCCCCAGGTTGAATGTCTTGCAGAGCCCGGACGCCTCGATTATTATCCTTGTGTTTGTTTTATTCATATTTGACAGCCTCGATTATATTTAATTTTGACGATTTGACAGCCGGGCTTATTGATGCTATTACTGTAACAATGATCCCTGCCAATAATGAATAGAGAAACAGCATAGGGGAATAACGAATCGGCACAAAAAGATTCATCCCCTTGATGACGAAACCCACGATATTGATAAGAATCACTCCCGATGAAATCCCCATTATTCCTCCAATAAGTCCGCCGGTCAATGCCTCGATGAATACCATTTTTACAATCTGCTTCCTGCTCATTCCCACTGACCTGTAGATTGCAAGATGCCTTTTTCTCTGGATGAAGCCGATTATAAAATTATTCAAGATGCCGAATATGCCTATTATCATGGTTAAAATTGAAAAGCCCCTTAATATGGTAAACAATTGTTCGTTGGATTTGCGTTCGTTTTGTTCCATCTGCCTGACCGTGCATATCCATGGCCTGTTCTTGCCGAATTTTTCCCTTAATATTTTTTCTGCTGCATCCGGATCAATACTTGTTTTTATGTATATTTCCTCGTAATACTTGCTTAATGAGTCGAGCTTCAAAAATCTTTCAGAAATAATCGCATAATTGCCGCTGTCCCTCAATGAACTGAAAAACCCGATCACCCTGTAAGTCTTGTCGGTCTTGTTGAGCTTGAGGCTTATCATGTCCCCCTCTTTCAGCGCAAATTTCCCTTTCAAAAAATATGTGCATAAAATATTCCTGCCGCTGTCCAGCTCATCCAGTTTGTCTTTGTCTATTTTGATCCTCCAGAAATCGAAAAATTTTTCCCTGTTGATGCCATGTATCAGATTGATCCTGTTTTCCCCCTTTCCTCCGGATCGGTTTCCCACAGGATTATAAAAATTTTTATCTATCTCTATATTATGCAGCGCATACGTTCCGCACGCATCCTTTATTCCGCCGGTAAATCTTAACCTTCCGATAAGATCCCTGTCTGCCATGTAATACCACATCCAGACATCGAATTTTGCGGATCTGTAAAAATTGGTCATTTCACCGACAACGCTGTAGCTTACGGTGTTTATCATCAGGAGGCTTGATATGCCTATTGCCAGAAGAGAAATATTATTCAGTATGTTTTTATTCCCGCGCAAATTTTTGCTTGCGATGACTCCTTCATTCCCCAGGCTGCGGGAATAAACGGTCTGGAAAATTTTTATGAACATGCCGGTTACAGCAGGGACAATGAGAATCACGGCAACGACCGACATTATCATACATGATGTGCCGACGATTATTCCCAGCCTGTGCGGCACTACGAATTGCAGGGAAACCGAAATGAATAAAAGCACGATCCCTGTATATATCCTCCATGACCTGGTCTTCACATCTTTTTCAATTTTATTCAAAACCAGATCCTTGACCGGTATTTTTGATACTTTTATTATCGGGACAAGTGAACTTGCAAAAGAGAGTACCAGTGCAACCATGAAGGAAATCACTATTTGCATGAACGAAAAATCAATCTCGATTTTCGACTTTACATTGTCCCAGGGATTATTCGCCATTACCGCTGTCATTATATACAAAATCCCTATGCCGGCCAGGCACCCTATAACACCGCCGATTATCCCATAGGTTATACTCTCGATAAAAAGTACAAAATCTGTTGTCTTTTTTGTGGCACCGATGCTCCTGAATGTTCCGATTACAGGAAGCCTCTCCATTGTTATAACCTTGAATGACGAATAAATAATAAAGATACTTATAAACAGCACAAGGGCGGTCATCATCATGAATGGCGTTGAAATCTGGCTCGTATATCGTTTGATATCACCGTCATTGAACGGCTCCCTCACTGTATACCTCGGGTACAACCGCTGCAACTCTGCCTTTACCGCCTCTTTTTGCTTCACATCCTTCAGTTTAAGAAATATTATGGTGCCCTTTCCCCTGGCATCATTGAGCAGTCTCAAGGTTTCGATGGGAACAATACAGACTATATTGCTTCCTTCATTCTGCAAAGGGCCGGCCGGTTCGGCAATGGCAGCTATCCTGAATTTCTGTTTTTTACCGTTTAACTCCAGATCGATCGAATCATTAAGTCCGAGTCTGAATTTTTCAGCGGTGACAGAATTAATGATGATCTTCCTTTCATTAAAAGGTAAATGATCGTATTTTGAAATGATATTGACGGGATTAATCTTCTGTAGATCATCAAAATCGCAGCCTCTCAAATAAACGGAATTAGTTTCGTTTATCTTAGGGTTATACGAAGCAGTACTCTCAAAACTCTCGATTATATACTCGAATTCGCCGGATAAATTTTCTGCATTATTTTTTGAAAGCAGCCGGGTAAGGGATTTTTCTCCCGCATGAATTACCAGGTCGGAGCTCCCGTAATACTGCCTTATCCTGTGCAGATAAATTTTTGTAATGGACCCGGAAATGCTTGAAGAGCCGAAAAACATGGCCGTCGAAGGTTGGACTCCCAAGTGAACTTACAAAAACAGCAATTCTTACTTCAGTCGGGCTTTTTAATTCCAGTACGCATATTGCAATTGACAGCAACAATAAAGTTCATTTCTGTTATTATGATGACGGAGACGGTTATTTTAAATACGGTACAAATGTTTCAGGTTCATGGATAATTACGAATATTGATTCGACGGGATATTATTCAGGAATTGTGGTTGATTCCGATAACAAGGTTCACATAGTATATTTTGATATGAATAATGGAGGCGTGAAATACGCAACAAATAAAACAGGCAATTGGATATTTTCAACCATCGATTCGGCGGCCTCTTGCGGATGGGGAATCTCTGTAGCAATTGATGTAAACGATTTTCTTCATTTGAGTTATTATGACAAAGAGAATCAAATTTTAAAATATGCCACAAACATGTCAGGAGGCTGGACTTTCTCAACGGTAGATAACACCGCCGCATTTTTCGGCCCCTCTTCAAGCATTGCAGTTGACTCTAACAGCAATGCCCATATTACCTATTGCATCAAAGAGTTCAAATATGCAACGAATAAATCATGTTCATGGTCTTATACAAACATTGGAGGATCAGTA
>JBJKSS010000245.1:0-12710 GCA_046703745.1 Spirochaetota bacterium | reverse complement strand
ATTCAAGGGGCACACCGAGTATTTTCAGAAAGTGTGGAATGAAAAAAGGGTTTTCATGACATTCGTCTCACCGAAGATCAATGTGATCCTTTTGACAACGCATATCCCGCTTGCCGAGGTAGCCGGTCATATTACGGCAGGGCTCGTTACCGAAGGATTGAAGGCTGCCGTTGCATTGAAAAACAGGCTGGGGCTCGAAAAACAGATATGTTTCCTCGGGTTAAACCCCCATGCCGGTGAAAACGGACTTCTCGGTAAGGAGGAGCTCTGGATAAAAGAGATTCTCTATGAATTCAACCGGAAGAATGTAGAAAATATCGCGGGCCCGGTACCGGCGGATACTGCATTCTCAAAAACGGCGTTGGAAAAATATTCGGTTTATATTTCATCTTACCATGACCAGGGTTTGATACCATTCAAGATTTTTTCATTCAATGACGGCGTAAACTTGAGCTTCGGGATGAGTCATATAAGGACAAGCGTCGATCATGGCACCGGCGTTGACCTGATCGGCAGCAAGGACATAAATCTTGAAAGCTTTATTAATGCCTACAGCCTTGCGGTAAAGCTTGCCGATTAATAATTATTTATTAATTTTAATAAAAAAAATTAAATCTTGCATTTTGTCGTTTCTTCTAATAGAATTAAAGCATTATATCAAAGTTTCCATCCGCATTGCGAGGATTTATACATGAGATATGCAACTTTAAAAAAATCGGGTCTAAACGACTTTATTGCCGGCATGGCGGCAAGAATGAAAGTCATGGCCCCTGTTTACAAGGGATACAACAATTATGCATTCGAGCAGGTGGCCACTGCCGCCGAAATTTCGCTGGAGCATATTCCCACGGTGCTTTCACCGAAAAAATTTTTCATGCCCCAGTACGAAACCCTTGCCGAATATAATATCGACACACAGAGCCTGGAGGGTGTTGTCGAATATGAAAACATGGTGCTGTTCGGGGTTCATACGTGCGATATTGCAGGCATACAGTGCCTCAACGTCGTATTCTCCGACCGTCCGAAGGACATGAATTATCTCATCAGGAAAAACAGGATCGGGATAATCGGGTTTGAATGCAACTTCAAATGCGACAAGTATGCGACGTGCGGGCTGATGGACAACAATACGCCCAACGGCGGCTACGATCTTTTTTTTACCGATCTTGAAGAATGCTTCATGGTGCATTCCAATACACATTACGGGGATGATCTTATCGACCAGTCCGGCGTGTTCGATGATGCCCTGCCGAAGCATTTTGACAAGCTCGCCGCATTGCGAAACAAAAAGCTCGAAATATTCAAGAAGGAAATAGACGTTGATCTCGATGAAATACCGAAGATTTTCGATAAATGCAAGGAAAGCGCCGTTTGGGATGAAATCGGCAGCAGGTGTCTCGCATGCGGCAACTGCACAAATGTGTGCCCGTCATGCTACTGTTTCGATGTCCAGGATGAACTGAACATCGACATGAAAACAGGCAGGCGCATCAGGGTATGGGATTCGTGCCAGAATGAACCGTTTGCCGTGGTTGCGGGCGGTGAGAATTTCAGGAAAAAAAGAAGCGACAGGAAGAGGCACAGGTTTTTCAGGAAATTCAAATATCCGGTTGACAGGTACTCGAGATTTTTTTGCACGGGCTGCGGAAGGTGCACAAGGACATGCATGGCCCTGATCAGCCTGCCTGACACGATAAAAGCGCTCGTCAAGGAGTATAAATAAATTATGGAAAAATTGGCAATAAATAATTCTGAATACAAGGTAAAAAAGGCAAAGGTCTTAAGGACAAGGCGGTTAACCGACCAGGAAAAAATTTTCCAGATCAAACTGCTTAACAATGAAAGCCTTAACCATGACCCCGGCCAGTTCGTCGAGGTTTCGATACTGGGAGTCGGCGAGGCGCCCATTTCGGTATGCTCGTCGCCCACCGAAAGGAATTCGTTCGAGCTGGTTGTGCGCAATGTCGGCAGGTGCACGTCGGCCATGCACCATCTCGAGGCGGGCGATGTGATCGGGATAAGGGGGCCGTTCGGCAAGGGGTTCCCCGTGCAGCTTTTGCAGGGCAACGATCTCCTGTTTGTCGCAGGAGGACTCGGCATCGTGCCGTTAAGATCGCTGATCCACTATGTGCTTGTTAACCGCAGGGAGTTCGGCAAGGTGACGATCCTTCTCGGGTGCAAGTCGCCGGAAAACATGCTCTTCGGTGAAGAGATTGCGGAATGGAACAAGCCGCTCGATATCAATTATGCATGCACGCACGACCAGGCCGATCCGCAGAGGCAGGCCAACGTGGGGCTGATTACAAACCTGATCCCCGGTGTGAATCTTGACCCGGTTTATACTTATGCCGTAATAGTCGGCCCGCCGATCATGTATAAATTTGTAATAAAGGAGCTTCTGGCAAAAAAAATACCGGAGCGCCAGATTTTCCTCTCGCTCGAAAGGCACATGAAATGCGGCCTGGGCAAGTGCGGGCACTGCCAGATAGAGTCGATTTACTGCTGCCAGGACGGGCCGGTGTTCAGTTATGAGAGAATAAAAAACGTGAGGGGGGCAATATAATGGCTGCAAGACCCAAAGTTGCATTTTTTGATTTCGCATGCTGCGAGGGCTGCCAGCTTCAGGTTGCCAACCTCGGCGAGGCGCTCCTCGATATTCTTAATCTCGTCGATGTTGTGGAGTTTCGCGAGGTGATGAGCGAAAAATGGGATGATGAGTACGACCTCGCGATAATCGAGGGAAGCATAACAACCCCCCATGCGGAGGAAAGGATCAAAAAGATCAGGGAAAGGTCGAAAAAAATTCTCGCATACGGCTCATGCGCCACGATAGGCGGGGTCAACGGTATGAAGAATAATTTCGAGCTTGATGAAATACGACAGAGCGTTTACGGCAAGGACGCGGATGCATTCCCCACAATGCCGACCAGGGCGGTGCACCAGGTGATCAAGGTCGATTATGTCGTAACCGGCTGCCCGATTTATCCGCCGGAGTTCCTGAAGGCGATCAAGGCGGCTCTTGAGGGCATACCATATTTCCCGTCGGACAAGTCGGTCTGCATAGAATGCAAATTCAACGAGAATGTCTGCATGTATGACAGGGGAATAACTTGCCTGGGGCCAATCACAAAGGCGGGCTGCAACTCATGGTGCATCAATAACGGCAATATCTGTTACGGCTGCCGCGGTATGGTCGAGAACCCAAACGTAAACAGTGCGCATGATGTGATCAAAAGATACAATATACCGATGGATCTTGTTCTGAATAAAATGAACATGTATAATAAATGCAGGGAGAATGACGTACATGACAAAAAATCTTAACATAAACGTTGAATACCTCACAAGGGTCGAGGGGCACGGCAACATAGTTGTCGATGCAAAGGACGGCAGGCTGGAAAAGTGCGAGCTTCAAATCGTTGAGGCCCCGAGGTTTTTCGAGGGAATGATCAGGGGCAGGTCGATATTCGAGGCACAGCATATAACGTCGAGGATATGCGGTATTTGCGCATGCGGGCATTCACTTGCTTCGATACAGGCCGCTGAGGATGCAATCGGGTTCAAGCCGTCAGAACAGACTGTAAGCTTGAGGAAGCTTCTTTTGCACATGGAATTACTGGACAGCCATATACTCCACATTTACCTGCTTGTTGCACCGGATCTTCTCGGTGTAAAAAGCTTCATACCGCTGATTGATTCACACAACAAGGTGGTGCGAAGGGCATTGAGGATGAAGAAAACATGCAACGATGTGTGCAATATTCTCGTCGGAAGGCACGTGCATCCGATATCGGCAATTGTCGGCGGGTTTACCAAGCTCCCGTCCGAAAAGGACATCGATGACATGCTTGAGCTTTTAACGGGCATGAGGGCGGACATGGATGCCACGATCGAGCTTGCGGCGCAGCTTAAATTCCCCCAATTCGAACGGGAAACCGAATACGTGGGTTTGGTTAGTGACACTGACGAATATCCTTTGATATCGGGAGACATCGGATCCACCGACGGAGTTAGGTTGAATAAAAACGACTATAAACAGGCCACGAATGAATTCATCGTGGAGCATTCCTCGGCAAAACATGCAAAATTGTCGAGGGATTCGTATGCGGTCGGTGCGCTGGCAAGGTTTAACCTTAACCATGCGAAACTTTTGCCGCAGGCAAAAAGAACCGCAGAAGACATCGGGTTGAAGGCAAAATGCACAAATCCTTTCCTTAATACCGCTGCACAGCTTGTAGAATGCGTGCACTGCCTGGAGGACGGCATTGCTATTTTGACAGACCTTAAGGAAAAAGGCGTTGACCGCAAAGAGGCTGTCACGGTCGGGTTGAATGAAAAGAAAGTAATCCCCGTAAAAGCCGGGAACGGTGTCGGTGCGGTTGAGGTGCCGAGGGGCATCCTGTATCATAATTACGAAGTCGATGACAACGGGATAATAACGAAGGCAAATTGCATAATACCGACAGCACAAAATTGCAGGAACATCGAATACGATCTGAAAAAACTTGTGCCCGAGCTTATGCCTGTCAAATCGGAATCAGAAATACAATTGTCATGTGAGATGCTGGTGAGAGCTTATGATCCCTGTATCTCATGCTCGGCCCATTTTCTGGATATAAAATTTGCTCGATGAAAATATAAAAAAGGTCCTTTCGCCGGATGAAAGAGGCAGGCTCGTGATCGTAACAGCGGGCAATTCCCTTCGAAACGATGACGGGGTCGGGCCGTTCATAGCCGCCGGGCTAAAGCAGTTTAAAAACAATAAATTTATCCTCGTCGATGCCGGCATGACGCCTGAAAATAGCATCGATGAGGTCATAAGCGCCCGGCCGGGCAAGGTCGTATTCATTGATGCGGCCGATTTCGGAGGGGCGCCCGGTGAGATAAGGATCGTTCCTGAAGAATCCATTTCAGATTTTACTTTAAGCACACATGTTTTCCCGCTCTCAGCGATTGCCAGGATAGCCGGCGAAGACACCGGTGCGGCTGTATTTTTCATCTGCATCCAGATCACCAATGCATCCCTCGGCGAAACCATTTGTAAAGAAGTCTTAAACTCCGCAAGGTTGATAATTGATTTTTTGTCGAATTAATTTTAGAATGATTTTTATTTAGAGGAATAATTGAAGAAACACAAATCATTCAGTATAAAAGTGAGGGGCCTTGTGCAGGGCGTGGGATTCAGGCCCTTTGTCTACAGGCTTGCCGTTAAATACACCTTGAAAGGCAGCGTGAAAAATGACAGTTCCGGCGTTACGATAAATATCGAGGGACGGGGCAGAGACGTAAAAAAATTCGTAAAGGATCTTAAGTTCAAGGCGCCGGTTAATGCCCAAATTGACGAGTTGACTGTGAGTAAATCTCATCCCGGAAATTTTGAAAATTTCGAGATACTCGAAAGTACGGATAACGAGGAAGAGATAACAAACATCAGTCCCGATATAGCGGTATGCGACAATTGTCTGGATGACATGAAAAACCAACCGAACAGGACAGGTTATCCGTTTGTCAATTGCACGAACTGCGGGCCGAGGTTCACGATCATAAAAGGCATACCGTATGACCGCGCCAAAACATCGATGGATGTTTTTGAGATGTGCGGTTCGTGTGCCGGGGAATACGCCGACATAAACGACAGGAGATTTCACGCTCAGCCTGTGGCATGCGGCAATTGCGGCCCGCATTATGTTTTGAAAAACAAATTCGCTTCGCTTGACAATATCAATGAAATTATGACCGCCATTAAAAAAATGATAGAGGAAGGCAAAATCATAGCGGTCAAGGGGCTGGGCGGTTTTAACCTGATCTGCGATGCATTCAACGAGGCTGCCGTTAAAAGATTGAGGGAAATCAAGAGGCGTGACGGTAAACCTTTTGCCGTGATGTTCAGGGATCTGGCCGCCGTAAAGAAACATGCCCTGGTGAACAGGAAGGAGAAGGAGCTTCTATGCTCGTGGCACAGACCGGTTGTGATTCTTAAAAGCAGGAAAAAATTTTCAGCGGGCATAAACGCGGGACTTGATACGATAGGCGCGATTTTGCCGTACATGCCTTTCCATTATATGTTTTTTGAAAGGATCGCTCCGGAAGCCCTTGTGTTTACAAGCGGTAATCTGTCGGACGAACCGATTATAATTTCAGACAACGACGCCGAAAAAAAACTATCTGGTCTTGCCGATGCGGTTTTGACATACAACAGGGACATTGAAAACCGCGCGGATGATTCCGTGGCGCGTGTTATCGGCAATGAGGCGAGGATCATCAGGCGGTCGAGGGGCTATGTGCCGCTTCCCGTCAATCTGACCGTGAATGCCGGGGGAATAATGGCCTGCGGCGCAGAGATGAAAAATACATTCTGCATCGGCAGGGATCACAGGGCATATTTGAGTCAGCACATCGGCGAACTCTCCGATCCCGAAACTTGCGATTTTTTTAATGAGACAGTGGGGAAGTTCGGCAGGCTGTTCAGGGTTAAATCGGAGATTATTGTGCACGACCTTCATCCGGGCTATCATTCCACGGAATATGCAAGGAAGTCGGGGCTCAAAGCTGTCGGTGTCCAGCATCATCATGCGCACATAGCGTCCTGTATGGCCGAATACGGCCTGGATGAAAAAGTGATCGGGGTTTCATTCGACGGTACGGGCTACGGCGATGACGGGGCCGTGTGGGGCGGAGAGTTTTTTACCTGCGACCTGGCAGGTTACGAGCGTGTGAATCATCTTGATTATGTCCTCCTTCCGGGAGGCGATGCCGCTGTCAAGGAACCCTGGAGAATGGCTGTAAGCTGGCTGTTCGATATTTACGGTGACGATTTTATCAATCTGAAAATTCCTTTTGTCAAAGGGCTCGACCGCGAAAAAACCGGATTGCTCGTAACCGCATTGAAAAAGGGAATCAACTGTCTGAAAACCTCCAGTGCGGGAAGGCTGTTTGATGCGGTAAGCGCGATGCTTTCAATCTGTCTTTACAACACTTTTGAGGCGGAGGCACCGGCAAGGCTGGAAAGCATAATCAAAAGGAATGTACGGGGTTCATATAATTTCGATGTTGACGCAGGCGGATTCCTCAGGGACATAATCGCCGGAGTGATTGAAGACATCAGGAAAGGGACGAGTGCCGGTGTGATTGCCGCAAGATTTCACAATACAATAATTATGCTTGTCAAAAATATCTGCCTCGGGATCAGGGACGACTCGGGTTTGTCGAAGGTAGTGCTCTCCGGCGGATTTTTCCAGAACAAATATATCCTTGAAAACCTTGAAAGGGCTTTAAAAAAATCGGGTTTTAATGTATACTCAAACAAAGCTGTGCCGGTAAACGATGGCGGTCTGTCATTGGGACAACTTGTGATTGCTGCAAAGAGGAGAGAAACCGGATGTGTATAAGTATGCCGGGCCAGGTTGTTGAAATAAACGGCAACAGGGCGAAAATAAATATAGCGGGCACCGTTTATAATGCGGGGCTCGGCCTGATCGAAGGATTGAAGACCGGCGATTATGTGCTCCTTCATGCCGGCTATGTCATTCAAAAGCTGGACGACAGGGCCGCTGAAGAATCCCTCGAGCTTTTCAGGCAGATGGGCCAATTATGAAGTTTATCAGCGAATACAGGGACAGGGAATTAATCGATAAAATTGCGGGAGCCATTAAAGATGTTTCCGGAAAAAACATTACATTAATGGAAGTCTGCGGCAGCCATACCATGGCAATACACAGGCACGGGCTTCCCGATATTTTACCGCCGAATATCAGGCTGGTCTCGGGGCCGGGGTGTCCTGTTTGCGTCACGCATAAAAGCTACATCGACAGGTGCATCGCTCTTTCGAGGCTGGACGATGTGATCATCACGACTTTCGGCGACCTCATCAGGGTGCCGGGCTCGTCGTCGAGTCTTGAGAATGAAAGGGCGCACAATGCCGATGTCAGGGTGGTTTATTCATCCATCGATGCGCTGGAAATTGCGCGCAACAACCCGGACAGGCGGGTGGTGTTCCTCGGCGTGGGATTCGAAACCACCGCGCCCACCAGCGCCCTCACGGTAATCGAGGCGCATGAAAACGGGATCAACAATTTTTTTCTCTACAGTTCACACAAGATAATGCCTCCCGCAATGAACGCGCTGATAGATGAAGGTGTCAATATCAACGGCTATATCTGCCCCGGGCATGTGAGTGCGGTCACAGGCGCCCGGATTTTTGCCGATATTGTCGAAAAGCACAGACTTGGATGCGTTGTGAGCGGTTTCGAGCCCGTTGATATACTCCAGACCGTGCTGATGCTTGCAAGGCAGATTGAAAATAACGATCCGCGTCTTGAAATAGAATACAGCCGGGCGGTGACTTACGAAGGCAACAAAAAGGCTCAGGAGATAATGAACCGAGCGTTCGATATTGTCGATGATTTTTGGAGAGGATTCGGCATCATCGAAAAGAGCGGTCTTAAACTGAAAGAAGAATACGAACGGCACGATGCCGAAAAAATGATAAGCGTTGAAGTCGAGGCAACAAGGGAAGACAGGGGATGCATTTGTGGAATGATCCTCAAAGGACTCAAAGATCCTCCTGACTGCAAACTGTTCAAAACCGTGTGCAATCCCGAAAATCCCGTGGGCGCCTGCATGGTTTCAAGCGAAGGCGCCTGCCATGCATTCTATAAATACAACTAAATGGACGGACATTGATGAGCCAGAGCATTTTGATGAATCACGGAAGCGGCGGCAGGAAAAGCCGGGAATTAATCACCGATATGTTTTATAAATATTTTGACAACGAGATACTCTTAAAACAGACCGACTCGGCGCTGTTGCCGGTCACGGGGGGTAAAATATCATTCACCACGGATTCTTTTGTCGTAAAACCCATAGTTTTCCCCGGTGGCAATATTGGCAAGCTCTCGGTCTGCGGCACGGTCAATGACATTGCCGTCTCAGGTGCAAGGCCTCTTTATATAAGCGCCGCCTTCATACTGGAGGAAGGGCTCGAGATGTCCCTCCTGGAAGCCATAGTGTCCTCAATGGCAGAAGAATCAAGAAAGGCCGGGGTGGCCATAGTTACGGGCGACACAAAAGTCGTGGGCAGGGGAGAATGCGACAGGGTCTTTATAAATACCGCCGGCATCGGCGTATATGATGAGGGAAGGTATGATCTCGGTAATGTTGAAAATATCATGCCCGGCGACCACATAATAATAAACGGTTTCGTCGGAGACCACGGCATGGCCATTTTGAAACAACGTGAATCACTTGAGCTTTCGGATGACATCAAGTCAGACTGCACCTGCCTTAACGGGTTAATCGATCTTGCCCTGAGGCATTCTCAAAAAATAAGATTTTGCAGGGACGCAACGCGTGGAGGGCTTGCCACTGTGTTATGCGAAGCCGTTGAAAACAGGAAATTCGGCATGAAGATCGCCGAAGCAAAAATACCGGTCCGCGAAAGCGTTGCGGGCATTGCCGAAATGTTTGGCTTCGATCCGCTTTACATGGCGAATGAAGGTAAGGTCGTGATGATCGCAGACAGGGATGATTCGCAGAAAATCGTTGACGCATGGAAAGCTCATGAGGCAGGGATTAACGCTTCGATAATCGGGGAAGTCTCAGAGGCGAACGCCGGAAGGGTAATCATGGAAACTTCCGCCGGCGGCAGGCGGATGATAGACATGCTTGCCGGAGAGCAGCTCCCCAGAATATGCTGAAAATTTTTTGAATAAAATTATTTCAACTGAAATGGATAAGGATCATCCGGTTTTGCTGATGTCAGCTTATCTTTTTTCTTCCTCGTACTTTTCCATCATGAATTTATTGACTGCGTTTTCAGTCATATACCCTTTGTTTATCGCAATTCTTCCGAACCTTAAACGCGTGAAATCCTTAATCTTTTTTTGTTCCTTGATAATTTCGTTTACCTGCTCCTGTGTCAACATGTTTTTTTTAACCATGAATTCACCCATTCTTATAATTTTTTCACTTGAAGACATTTATTTTCTCCTTTTTTATTAAAAATAATCCAATTCTGATTTTTAGTCAAAT
Organism: Spirochaetota bacterium; assembly: GCA_046703745.1. Taxonomy (GTDB): domain Bacteria; phylum Spirochaetota; class GWE2-31-10; order GWE2-31-10; family JAFGQB01; genus CAZHHK01. The sequence goes on along the minus strand of JBJKSS010000245.1, from coordinate 2,681 downwards.
TTCCTGATAATTTTTAATCCGATTGCCGGATTTTTTTTATTTATCAGCTCTTTTGAATATCATCATTAGTATTATCGGCATACTTAGTGATAAAATTTGCAGAATGGGTAATTCTGACAATTGTCAGGATAAATCAGCTTTTCTTTTTATCGGTTGAAAAACCGTCTTTCCAGTTGAATCTTGATATGTTTGGTGGATTGGTGAAGGTGGCCGCTGCCCTGTAAAGGCTCTTGTAAATATTCTTGTTCAGCCTGATGTAGGACATGTCAACCAGAAATTTGCCGAAACCGTCCCTTTTAAGCTCCGCTATTTTATCGATAATGGAAAAGGGCCTCTCCGGTATCACGATCGTTTTGCCGTTGTCGGCGATTATGTTAAAATTGTTTTTATATTTATCGCTGAACGTGCTGAAGCTGTATTTGTTGAACAGGTCGGTCTGGATCCGGAAAAGTCCCGGATAAGCGAATACCTGTATGATTGCCCTGTCCCTGTTTTTCCCTCCTGCCCATGTTTTCAACAAGTTGTCCTTGCTGCTTTCGACTGGATCGATGAAATACGAGGCGCCGAGATTTTCAAGGAAATCCAGGGCGAACCCGTTGAATGCATAAAGGAATGGGCCTGCAATAATATTCAGGCCGTTATTCTTCAGTATGCTGATGTGGCCGGTATTGTTGGCAACAAAATATTTGAAGCCGTTTTCAGAGAGTTTTGCCGCGGCTTCGGCCAGCGGTTTTTCATCGGTGTATATGAAAAAAGGGTCGAGGCTGATTATTATATCTTCGGGATTGTATGCCGTTGATTTCAAATCTCCGATTATTTTCGAATGGTCAAAATTTTTAAGCTCGATTATCAGTTTTTCCGGCTTGAAAGCCTGTGTTATGAATATGTCGTTTATGCTTCCGATTTTTATGTAAAACCCGCGCTTAAGGGAATTCTTGAATTTTTCACCAGTTTTTTTAGGCCGGGGAATTTCATTGTTTCCAGGATGACGTTTGTACCTGTTGAGTGATTTGGGCAGGATGTGTTTGTATTTTAATGCAAGTTCCCTCTTTACTGTGAGGTATGCGTCATCGTTCTTTCCTGCGTTATCGGGAATACTTATCAGTATGCCTTTTTCGTTTTTGATCGGCTCCGATATTTTGAGATTTTGCCTCAGGCTTCCCCTGCCGGCATTGATCCTGATGGTGTCATTTTCTTCAAGTGTGCATCCGGTTTTTAAAACTCCGTAACGCCTGCCGTCGATCGTCTGGACTTCCCGGATTTTACCCAGGTAGATGCCTAGGCCGCCGGTTGTCTTTTCTCCTATCAAGCCTTCACCGCTTTTGCGGGAAAAATAAAACGATGTTTTGCTGCGCGCAAAATCATTCTGCAGTATTTCCAGGGCATTGGCTACAGCGTCGTTTTTGCCGTGCTCATAATTGTCGATAACATGACGGTAGGCCCTGACAATTGTAGAAACATAGGCTGCGTTCCGCATCCTGCCTTCAAGCTTGATGCTGTTTATCCCGGATTCGATTATTTCCGGGACATACTGAATGAGCATTAAATCTCTGGGTGAAAAATAATAACCAGTTTTGTCAAGCGCACTGTAGAGCTTCCTGCACGGCTGGGCGCATGTCCCTCTGTTTGCCGACCTGCCGCCGATGTAGCTGGAAAACAGGCAAAGTCCGGATGCAGAAATACAGAGCGCGCCGTGAGCGAAAATCTCAAGCTCGAGGTTCGTGTTTTCCCTCACTGATTTGATCTGGCCGAAATCCAGCTCACGGGAAAGGACAACCCTTTTGACACCGTATTTTGACATTAAATTTACACCGGATGAAGACCCGATATTCATCTGGGTAGATGCATGAATCTTCATGTCCGGGAAATATTCGTTGATCATTCTCACCACGCCGAGGTCCTGGACAATGACGGCATCCGGCCCGACAAGGCTGAGATATTTCAAAATGTTGTAGATCGCTTTTGATTCCCTTTCCTCGACAACGGTGTTAAGGGCCACGTAAATTTTTTTGCCTGCTTCATGGATTTTTTCGACAGCAGCCTCGAATTCCTTGTAGGAAAAATTTTTCGCCCTTGTCCTTGCGTTAAAATCCCTCAAACCCAGATAAACGGCGTCCGCACCTTCACCCAGTGCGGCATCGAGTGATTCTTTCGAACCGGCCGGTGCCAGGAGCTCTGTTTTATAATTCAATGGTTTCCTCTCCGATTAATTTCATTAATTCCCTCGCGTCCTTTTTGGAAACGTTCTTTTCCCTGATCTCGATAATTTCGTACTCAACCTTTTTGAAGGGGAAAACGATCATGATCCTGTCCCCCGGTTTGACCGCTGATGACGGTTTCGCAATTTTGCCGTTTATGGAAATTTTCCCTGCTTCGATCAATTTTTCCGCCGAGCTTCGTGTTTTGAATACAAGTGTAATTTTCAGGAATTTATCGAGCCTCATAAGTTACATCCTGCCGGGATGCGGCAGAGATTTTTATATAATAAAATTTGTGATTTAGTCAATGTTTATTAATGTGGAAGAAATAATATTTTTTTTGATAATTATATTAGTGCATAAATTCATTTTTATTTACACACCTTTCAATATTCCATTAAACTTCCAATTATACGGCTTTGCGTAATATTTTTTTTAAAATCTTTTTCCTTATTAACGTCATCTGTAATAATGAAATACTCC
>JBJKSS010000244.1:0-5857 GCA_046703745.1 Spirochaetota bacterium | reverse complement strand
GTTCTCCTGGGGCATCTGAAGTCGTAGAGGATCCATGGCGTCATTCCGCTGATATAAGCAGTTTTGCGGATCGATTCGATCTGCTTCTCATAAATCCACGACTGCCTGTCCTCGGTCCAAAGGTCCTCAATGCTTCCCCTTTTGAGAGCCATTGCACCTGCCCCGAACTCCTTTATGATAACGGGTTTGCCGGGCCTGCTGTTGTTGAGAATGCGCCCGAGTTTTTCGAAATCCGGGTCGTACCAGCCGTAATATTCATTGATGCCGATTATATCGAGGTATTCCGCAAGCCTGTCATTTATCAAGCACTTTTCATGATCCACGAGGCACGCGGCGGATACCGGCCTCGACGGGTCTGTCTCTTTTGCCTTCTGCGCAAGGGATTTCATGAAATCCAGCCGTTGATCCGTGTCCGCATTTTCATTCCCCACTGACCAGACTATAACGCTTGCCCTGTTCCTGTCCCGGTTTATCATTTCCAAAAGCTGGTTTTCAGCATTCTTGTATGTTTCATCGTTGTCAAACTCTATTGCCCAGTAAACCGGTATTTCCTCCCACAGCATTATGCCGAGTGCATCGGCAAGAAGCGCCGTTTTTGGAGAATGCGGGTAATGGGCGAGCCGCATGAAATTGCAGCCAAGGTCGCGGGCGGTCTTGAGGTTTTCCATTATCTCGTTTTCATCAAGGGCCTTGCCGTTTTTTACACTTTCTTCATGGCAGGAAATCCCCTTTAAGAATATTTTTTTACCGTTACGCGTTATTTCATTTTTTTCAACCCTGATTTCCCTGAACCCGATTTTTTCTCTCATGATATATCCGTTATACGAAAGTTCGACATCATAAAGTTTGGGATCGGCCGTGTCCCAAAGTGCGGGCCTGGTGCTGATAATGGCGGTGCAGCTTCCCTTGATGACATGAAGTTTTTCGGCAATGCCGAGCTCTTTTATTGAGAATTCCGCAATGGCTTCTCCGTCAGTTTCGGATGTTCTCAGGTCGATCCGTATTTTGTCAAACTGTCCGTCGGGCACGAGGCAGACTGAAAAAGCCTTCACATGATCAATCGGGAGCCTTATTAATTCCACATCACGGTAAATGCCTCCGTAATTGAACCAGTCGGTATTATCCATAGGCACCTGATCGGGTTTTCTCGTATTGTCGACTGCTATAAATATCCTGTTTTCGTCAGCAATATGCCGGGTAACGTCAATATAAAACGGTGTGGAGCTGCCTTCGTGGCAGCCGAGAAATTGTTTGTTCAAAAAAACGCGGGTTGTGTAATTGGCCGCACCTGTTTTAAGGAATACTTTCTGGCCGTCTTTTTTTATAAATTTGAATTTTCTTGTGTATATGCCGCTTCCCTCGTACCAGAAATATTCTTTTTTATAAAGGTTCCAGCAGGAAGGCACGCTTATTTTTTCCCATGCGTCAAAATTATAATCCTGCGGCAGGGGAATGCCGTTTTCATCGGTTATTTTTTCAAGGAACCATTTGCTCCTTAGAAAACTGTTGTAAGGATCGATTGTGAAATTCCATATCCCGTTTAGGGATTCCCTTTCCAGGCCGCTGTCACAGATCATGTCCCTGTGCGAAACCACGCCGGATGAATAATCTTCCAGATAACCTGCATCATGGATGCTGCTTTGAAAATTCCCGGATTTTTCTTTCAAGAGGTACTCCTTAACCTGCGCTTATCCCGAAATTCTCGTTCATTGCAATCATGCTCGCCACTATGACAATGGCAGGATCAAGCAGCCGTCTTCTTCCTGCCGGCATGAACGGCATGAGCCGTATAAGTGTTTTTACTTTCCGTTGGTTAAAGAAGGGCAGACCTTTCAGGTTGTCGCATATATAATCGCTCATGAACCGGAACACCGGATTTTTTTTATCTCCAGCTATCGGTGGTGCAAGGAACGGATGCTTTTGTCTTTCATAAACCGTTTTGGTAAGCACAGGCTTAAGCGCTTCACGCAGGAGATATTTCTCCTGCAAATTGCGGCGTATCTTGTAATAAACCGGCAGTCCTGTCACGAATTCCACCAGCTTGTGGTCGAGGAACGGGACGCGTCCTTCGATGCTGTGTCCCATCTCCATCCTGTCGCCGAGATTGGACAAAAGGTAATTTGGCAATATAAGTTTCGACCAGAGGTAGAGGGACTGGTTTAACACGTGCCGGCCTCTAAGTTCGTTCTCGACATCGATCCCGCTTAAGAGGGCACCGTAGGGATCTATGTTTTCGAATTTTGAAAAATTTTTTTTATTAAAGTAAGTACTGCCTTTTATTGCACCTCTCATAAATGGCATCAGCCACGCAGGGAAAAATCCGAGAGTATCAGTGATCGTGTTGTCCTGCTTTTTAATCCTGTTCGCAATCAGGAGCCCGCGGGATGCCGGGTTATTATTATTTAACCTTGACAGGGCGGGGATCATCTTGGAGTTTTCCCCGTATACTGGGTCGTGCAGGAGCATGTCCTGCCTGAAATGTGCGTATCCTGCAAAAATTTCATCGGAGCCTTCGCCCGTTAATACCACCTTGTATCCCGCATCCCTTACATGTTTGCTTAAGATAAATTTTGCAACGCTGTGAAGATTTGCCATGATGGTTTCGCCATGATATATCGACTTCGTGAAGTTATTCACAAGAAGGGCGCTTGTCATGTTGTAACAATTGAGCTCTGTCCCCGTCAATTCGGCCATTTCCCTGGCAACGCTGAATTCATCGTAAACAGCGTCGTCAAAGCTGATCGTGAACGCTCTTGTGCCCGGCCCTTTAATTTTCGCAACCGTTCCGAGGATCGAGCATGAATCAATGCCTCCGCTTAAATATACACCGACGGGCACATCGGCTCTCAGTCTCAACTTCACGGATTCCTCGAATATGCTCCGGAAGCTTTCGACCGCTTCTGCTTCTGAAATTTCCTGATGCTCCTCCATCGTCGGATAATTGAAATCCCAGTATTTGTCTATTTTCAATCCGCCGTTGCCATAAGTCAGAATACATCCCGGCGGGATCTGGTAAATATCCCTGAAGAATGTCCTGTTCTGCAGCGGAATGAACCCCATGAAAGATGAAATATAGAGGCTTTCGATGTCCCAATAGGGCTGTAAGCCGGCGGCAAGTATCGCCTTTATTTCCGAAGCGATGAATAACTTGCCGTTTTTTTGGGAATAATAAACGGGTTTAATGCCAAACCTGTCGCGGCCCGCAAATAACAGTTGAAGTTTTTCATCCCATAAGATGAAAGCAAACTCTCCCCTCATTTCTTTAACAGAGTCCAGTCCGTATTCTTCATAAAGATGTATTACTAACTCACTGTCTGATGCAGTTAAAAAAACATGCCCCTTTATCTTCAGGTCTTCCCTGATCCTTTCGAAATCATAAATTTCGCCGTTTACCACTGCATAAATTGTCCTGTCTTCATTGTGCAGAGGCTGTGTCCCCCCTTCAATATCTATGATGCTGAGCCTCGCATGTCCAAGTCCAACGGTTTTTTGTGAATTAATCCAGTAGTTACGGCTGTCCGGCCCCCGGTGTTTCAAAACTCCGGCTGCATTTTCAAGAGCCGCCGGTTTAACACCGCCATTTTTATCGATAAGTCCGAATATTCCACACATGATTCTCTCTTTAATTAAGTATATAATAAATATTTCGACTCGAAACTCAGGTTAACAAATATTATTAGGGGAAAAGCTGCAATTTGATTTTTGAATCAGTGAAAGCCTGATCCGATATGTTAATCAAGCGAAGATTTTTCTAAATTCGCTGTCACATCGTTTCAAGGCATTTCTGGTAAAACGATCCGAAATTATTTTTTTCCTTGGAATCCTTCGTGTTTGATATGAATTCCATTGCTTCTTCAGGATGCATATTCAAAATGCCGGCTATCATATATGGTATTTCATAACCCCATGTAATATTTTCCTTAAGCGGTAAAATATCCGAGCCTATTACTTCAAGCAGCGGCTTGATGTCGAATTTCGGATTTTTGAGGAATGACACCAATAATTCGAGGGGACAGTTTCCTGCGGCCCTGCCGATTCCGTAAAGTGTGCCGTCAAGATAATTTGCTCCCTTTATGATTCCCTGGATGGTATTGGCAAAAGCCAACTGTTGATTGTTGTGACAATGGACGCCTATTTCCTTTGTCTTCAAATGCTTTTTGTATTTTTCATAGTAAAAATCTATATCTTCGCTGTAAAGATATCCGAAACTATCTACAATGTAACATGCAAGGATTTTAGTCTCCTCTTCAATCTGCTGTAGTGCCTCATCCAGCTCCCATTCAACAGCATGTGAAATCGCCATTATATTTATGGTGGTTTCATAGCCTTTTGACATTGCATCATTTGCTATTTTTATTGCCTTGTCAACATCCTTTACATAAGTGGCCACCCTTATTATATCGATTGGACTTTTGTCTTTGGGCATTACGTCGTCAATTTTGCTTTTATGGGCATCCATCATTACTGCCAGTTTTGTTTTTGATTCAATGCCGTCCACTATTTCCTGCAGTTTGTCATCATCACAAAACCTCCAGGCTCCATATTTATCCGGTGAAAACATTTCCCTGCTGTTACGGTAACCGAGTTCAACAATGTCTACACCCGAGGCGCAAACTGCCTTATAAACGGCTTTTACCGTATTGAATGAAAATTGGGAATCATTCATCAATCCCCCGTCTCTTATTGTGCAATCCACAATCTTAATTTCCGGCCTGTACATAATCATTACCTTTAAATTTTTGTTAAATTTATAAAATCAAAAGACATTAATAATAATTTTATCAATTGTCAATCATTTTTGTACTTAAAAATGTAGCAGTTGTCCGTCCTGACACTAAAACGAATTACGATTATTTTGTTATACCGTATTTGAAAACTCAAAATTGAATATATGATTTTTTTTTATATAATTGAATTATAATAATGTTTTTACGAGTTTACACCAAAAATTATCAAAAATGTTTAAAAATAGCCAAGATAAATAAATATTAATTATCCATGTTTTTATATGGAAAAAATAATTAAAATTGAATATAATATATCTTGATATATAAGGATGAATCTATTCAATCACCGAAAATGGCGAAAATATTTTTAAAACTTAAAATTAATTTAATTCGGTTTTATATAAAAAATTTGTTGGCCTATTTCATTCCCAAAGACAAGAAATATATTTTTTACTGGAGGGAGTATTTTTTTAATATTGTTTTCTTCTTTGTTTTTGCTGTCAACAGTATCAGTTTCATTGCTGCGGTGATATTCGAAACAATAAATAAAAATTTTTTTGTATTGATTATTATTTCATTTTTTAGGTTTTTTTATTTTTTTCAAAATAAGCCCCTTATCTTACGGATTCTTCTGGTTTTTCCTGTTTACACTGTTTAATACTTCATTTAATGGATTTAAAAATGACGGTAATTCGGGGCAGCCCAGTTCCTGCTATGTTTCGGGATATGCTTCGAATTCCCAATTGTTATAATATTGCTCTTGAAACTGAACCTCATCAAAATGAGTTTTTTAATGTTGAGGATGTCTATCATTTGAAAAAAACCGAAAAGGGAAAAGGCAAAAATAAAGCTAGAAGAAAATCAAAAAAGAAAAATACTGCCAAATTGGCCGATTAAAATGTCAAAATTTGAAACTTATAACAGAAAATTAAACCCTGTTATACTGAATTTTTCATTAAAAGTTAAATAATAATGAAAATTTGCTACCAATTGTTTATTTAAAATTTTTTTATTCCAAAATTTTATATTTTTTTCAAATATTTTAATTTCTTTATCAATTAGTTCCATTTCTGCTTCATTTTCTTTTTTTGTTTCAAAATCATATAAATTATCAAAGTAATAATTAAATA
>JBJKSS010000243.1:0-3012 GCA_046703745.1 Spirochaetota bacterium | reverse complement strand
GGAAACATTCCTGAGGGAATATCTTGTCCAGGGTGTAAGCTCCGGCAAGGATGCGCAGGGAGAGGTCAATCTTGTCCTTGAGATAGAAGGCGGCATGTACAATGGAAGAGGCTCGTCAACCGACATTGTCGAGGCGAGCGCAAAGGCTTACCTCAATGCCATCAACAAATTTTATTATACAAGCAAAAAATGACAACTGAAAACAATTTTTTATTCAAAGGCTGCCAGAAAAGCAGCCTTTTGTTTTTGGCCGCCCTTCTTTTTAGCGACCGAAAATATTTTTATTTGTAATTTTTAGCCATAATATTAAAAATATGTTAAAATAGGACGTAAATATATCTAGGGATATATTTAATTTTTTTTAAATTAAGAAACAGATGGAAAAAATAGAAACAAAACTTGAAAATTGTGTTAATTGCCACAGATGCATAGCGGTGTGTCCGGTTAAATACTGCCTTGACGCTTCGTCGGGAAAAACCGTAAGCGTAAATGTGCAGGACTGCATCTTCTGCGGCAGGTGCGTCGATGCTTGCTCGCACGATGCAAGGGTGTCCGCTGCGAAGCGGAATCTGAAAGAAGCAAAAGGCAAAGTCTCGGCTTGAGGGACACGAAACGAATATAAGGCTTATGCAGGACGGACGAGTTTGCAACACAAAACGAAGTCCAATGTTATCCGAGTCATGCGGAGTAAATTCGGCGAGTATATGAGATGAAAGTTAATATTCTTACCTACGGAGGTCTCATTGGTATCAAAGATGATGAATGTCATCAAGATAACCCTTACAGTGATGCAAGGTTGAACAGTGAGGAGTCAGCAGAGGTCATAGTAGATGGTTCGTTGAGCTGTCAAAGGACTGAACATTAGAGGTTTCTTATGTCTCTCAATCTCGATAGGATACGAGGAAACAGAAAAAAAACTGTTTGCAGGAAGTATAAGTGGAACTTGGAGGTAATGCAAAAGTGTTAAGTATCTTACGGCGAGAGAAAGAAAAAGAAACAATGGAAGGTTAGTAAATGTCGGAAGAATTGATGGAACAAATTTTATCCGCCAGAAACATGAATCTTGCATTTAAAAGAGTAAAATCTAATAAAGGCAGTCATGGTGTTGACGGAATGAATATTGAAGAAACATTTGAGTTTCTAAAGATTCACAGTAGAGATGTAGGAAAATCGATTCGAGAAGGCAAATACAAGCCAAAACCTGTTAGAAGGGTAGAGATACCGAAATCAGGCGGAGGAATAAGACTATTAGGAATACCAACAGTATTAGACCGAATAATCCAACAGGCGATAATGCAGGTAATAAGTCCGATATTTGAAAAAGATTTTTCGGATTCAAGTTATGGATTTAGGCCCGGAAAAAGTGCCAAACAGGCTGTATTATTTATTGAAGAAATACGGCCTTTACGATTACAAAGAGGAAGATTGAAAATCTAACATTAGAACTTAAAAATCATTAACCGGCCTAGTTTTCATTTTTAGAATCTTTCATCAAATCCTGGGAAGCTGGTTTCCTGAAAGCTGTCAATCATTCTTTTGCCGCCTGCTACAGTCTCGAGGATGTTACGCAGCTTACATGCCTGGGACAGTGCAAAGGCGTATTTGAAGAAGCGGTCGTACAGATTGGTATATTTATTTTCCAGCCATTTGTTCACCTTTCATGCTTGTTGATGCTATTCTGGTTTGTCCATACTTAATTTATTCAGGATCGGCGTGACGATTGAACCCAAAAGAACAAGAATGCTTATAATTGCAAGCAGGATAAATGAGTCGTGATTTTCAAATTTATCTACAATCAACATGATTAAATACAGGACATTTATAAAGATGAAAACTATCGTTACGGCTTTCAATGCAGTTATCAGAGTAGCCTTCGGCTTTATAAGAAGAATGAGGGATGTATGGGCAATGCCGAACGAAACAACCATGATGATGAAGAACAACTGCGCCGTCCAGTCTTTCGAATAGCCGAATGCTTCCCAGACCTGAAGCATTGACCAGACGAGCCCGAACGCATTAATAGCCATGCCGACCCAGGAAATGGTTGTAAAAAATCCGCCTTTTTTGTTGCGGAGACTGAATACCGCCATGGACATCAGCACATAGAAATCTATCATGAGAGATGTGAGGAAAGGTTTTAGGGAATCGTATGAAAAGCCGTTGTTCATGGAGCCAAGCAGCACATTGATTCCAATGAAGGCGCTCAGGCACAAAAGTACAACAATTGTCCAGATTGAAGCCTTGAATATTTTTTTATTCAAATCCTGCCACTGTTCATTTACCGGTTTTGAAGTTTTTCCCGGCTTTTTTTCTTGCCCGGCCTCTACACTTTCAATATTTTTTTTGTTTTTGATAAAATATAGAAGAATTATCATGAGAATGTAATTGAAATAATTCAAGTAATTCAGAAATCTCCATAGGAAATAGATCGTTTCACTTGCTGCGCCGCTTCTTAGGAATAAATTGGCTGCAACATAGATAATGAAATAAACTATTAAATAGATAAAAATAAAATCAGTGATTTTTTGGAATTTTTTTTTCTCCATTATTTTTCCTTGGGAAATGAATGCCTTAATAATACCACAAACACTCCGGAAAATCAATTTTACATCCTGTATAAAACTCATTAAAAAAATTATCATACCAGACGGAAAGAAGCCCAAAAAATGCAAGTTCATAGGTTAAGGGGGGGTGCAGCACTAAAACGAACCGGTTGAATGCTCCACAATCTATTAAAATTTTGTATATTTTTGTTTTATTGATTAAAAATATGTTATATTTAGACGTAAATATATCTATAGATATAAATTTATTAAAAAGAATCAAGAATCAAATGGAATATATAGATACAAAACTTGAAAATTGCGTTAATTGCCACAGATGCATAGCGGTGTGCCCGGTTAAATACTGTCTTGACGCTTCATCGGGAAAAACCGTAAGCGTGAATGTGCAGGACTGCATTTTCTGCGGAAGGTGCGTCGATGCATGTTCGCACGATGCAAGGGTTTATTC
>JBJKSS010000242.1:0-6056 GCA_046703745.1 Spirochaetota bacterium | reverse complement strand
AAAAATCTCAAGTTCCTTGCTTTTCACCGTCCTTAACCCTTTCATTGAAAACTGGAAAAGGTTATCAATGATTTTATTGAAAATTTCCAGAGAAAATTTGAAATCGATTACATCCTTTGCAAGATGGCGCACCGCAATTTCCCTTTCATTCAGCAGATCAAGCTGCATTTCAATATATTTCCTTACGGATTCCACGGCATCGAACTCCACTATGTCCGTTGTGACTTTTTCCATCATGAAATAATCTATGTTGGAAAGAAGCTTTTCTATTGCCATGCCGGAATTAAAAATTTTGTTGATATAATCCTTGAGCTCCTGGCTGACATTGTCATCTATTTTGATTATGGATGAAAAACCGATAATCGTATTCAACGGGTTGCGTATATCATGCACCAGCTGTCCGATCGCCTTGCCGAATATTTCTTCTGGTTTATACTTGTTATTCATTGCCATTCCTGATCACAATTAATATATATAAACTATACATTTTTTTCCTTTATTTACAAAGAAATTTTGTCAAAGATGAAATTAATTAAAGATTAAATTTATCATTTTATCGGAAGGCAGATGGAATTAAAAACAATGTTGTAATCCCTGATCACATTGAGAGCATCCTGTCTCGTGATTTTTCCCCTCGGTTTCGGGTGGGCAGGGGCATCGCATATCAGGAATGCAACGCGGTTTGCAGATTTATAATGAAGGTTCTTCAATTCATAAACGGCCTCGTTAAGTGCCTCGGGTATGTCTTCACCGCCGTCGATATCTATCCTGTTAATGAGGTAATCTATGCTTTTCAAATCGTCCGTCAGGTCATAAACCCTTGTCAAAAACGCTTCACCGTAGTCCCTGTAAACTATCAGCCCAAGCCTCAAATTTTTCACCTAGTCAAGCAGTGCCTGTTTGATTGCAGGGTAAACTTTTTTAAAAACCGGCATATCATCTCTCATGGACAGGGTACAATCAACAATGAAGACGACATCACAATCGGATGATGCAGGAACATTGGGCGGGATATTTTTCAAGAAAAAATCACCGAGATCCTCATCCGGCTTGATAATCACCTTCCCGCTGCCCGCATCCGAAAGTTCGGTTACGTTTTCAATGAGGTTTTTTGTAAATTTGCTCTCATCAATTGCAAGCTTGAGTATTATCCATTGATCCCTGAATTCCCCGGTATAATCTGCATATTTCTTGCTGAACAGCCTCAAATTTATTCTTGCACCGGGCTCGATTTTCAATTCGCCTTTTTCGGTCCAGTCATAACCGTACAGCACCTTTTCGGGCAGATAAAAATGGAAGCATTCACCAAGCTTGCCGTGGGGTTCGGTTGTGGAATCAACCAAAAAATGCAGGTCATATTTTGTATGGAGGATTTTACCATTTAAAAGCCTTATTTCGTTGCGGTTGGAATAATAAAAGTGCCAGGGCCGCAGTCCGTCGGTGGTTTTTTTCAGAGCCGGATCCTTCTGTGCATCGGTTAACAGTATTGATTCGATGCCGTCTATTTTTTTGATATAAAGATCATAGCCTGTATTCGCTTTTTCAAGCACTATGTATTCTTCAGGAACGATGGGCACGGATGAGAAAGCAGGTATGGACAAAAAAATGTAAATAATTGCAGCCAGGTATCTTTTCATAACACATTATATTATCGGATAAAAAAACCTTATCATAAATAACAGATAATCCTTGTATTAAGTACTATTTTTTAATATAAATCCCTGATGAATGTCAGACAATTCAAATTCATTACAATAACATTCTACCTGTCACTTTTGATAATACTTATTGTGCCGATATTGCTCCAGATTTTAAATTTGATCGATCTGACTTTTTTTGCCGATTTATTGACTTTTTTCAGAATGAACCTGAACATCCGCGCAATCATCATCCTTATCCTCTCCCTGGCGCTCCTGTTGTCAGCTGATGTTTTTTTCATCAGGGACAAAGGACGTATAATAAAAAACATAAAGCTGATCGAGATGACTTTCGGGGCAAAAAGAAGCATTTTCCTGAACTTCACGGTTTCATCCTTAAGTGGTATGGCCGAGGAAATATTTTTCAGGGGATATCTGTATATTTTGTGCGGTTACCTGGTAAAAAGCACGATGATCATAATAATTGCAATCTCCCTGGTTTTCGCATTGCTCCATATTATCCAGGGAATACAGGGACTGATAGTCACTTTTTCGGCTTCGGTTATGGTTTTCATAATAATGATAACCGCACACTCCATCTGGTATGCGGTTATTTTTCATATTTTATTCAATTTTATACAGCTTAATTTTATTATCGATATGCAGAAAAAGAAATACTTCAGGAAAGAAGATTCGGTCTGATTATTTTTTTTCTTCCTTGGCAGGTTCTTCAGGCGCCTTCTGGGCCGTGGTTTCAACCTTCTCAACGGTCATCTCTTCTGCCGGTTTTTCTTCCTCTTCAGCCATCTTGCCGGATACATGAACGATTACGTCTTCGGGATGTGACAGTATTTTGTATTTTTCATCAAGCTTGATATCCCTGACATGAAGCGAGTGGTTGATTTCAAGGTTTTCAACATTGATGTCGATTTGTGCGACAATATCTTTGGGAAGGCACTCGATATACATATCGGTCATCTGTTTTTCAAGAACGCCGCCGTCCCTTACACCAATCGGGTTGCCGATAAAATTCAAATGGACGTTGACGTGAACGGGTTTTCCTTCATGTAATTCATAAAAATCAACATGGATAAAATTATCCTTTACATAATCTTTTTGAAAATCCTTGACCAGCACCTTGAAGTCTTTACCGTCTTCTGTCTTGATATTGATAATTGTTGATTTTGTAAGGTTATTGCTCAACTTGTTAAAAACCTTCCCGTCAAGCAATATGTTTATATTATTGCCCTGCCCGTAAATAATGGCAGGCAGCAATCCTTCTTTCCTGTACCTTTTTGAAGCTTCCTTTTTAAAATTGTTTCTGAATTTTGCATCAAGTAAAACAGCGTCCATTTTAAGTCCCCTTAAATTTATCAATAATTGTTTTTTAGTTAGCTATCTGTTTAAATCTGGGTCGGCAGGATTCGAACCTACGAATGGCGGTACCAAAAACCGCTGGCTTACCGCTTGCCGACGACCCATTTTTTGAAAGAATATATATATATTTTTTTTTTTGCATATTGTCAATAGTTTTTGACCAGAAATTGCTCACGTTGCCGCGTGAGTGCGGGTTTTCGGGGGCACTGGCCCCCGTCCCCCCAGTTTTTGTGCTGCTTTTGATTTATTTATGCCACAACGCGGATTGCTTCGAAATACTCGCAATTAAACTAAACACTTCAATCTGAAGGTGACAAGGGGCTGCCTGCGAGCAAACTGCCCGTCAAATGCCCCGAAGTACTTCATTGTATTTTCTGCGTTCCTGCCCCAGTGCATTTGCCATGCAGTTTCTCTTGTCGCGCCCCTTGTCACCTTGCTGGAAGGAATCAAGTTTGATTATTGTATAAAATCCGCACAAAATGAAGATATAATTATTTTTGGATTAAAAAATAATTATTTACCCCAAATTCGAGTTGATTTTTTTTAGTAATTTTATTTATTAAAAACCGCAGGATAATTCATTTATTTACGACTATGTTAGTTAATTATAATTTCAACTAGGTAATTTAGAAATATATTTTGCAAGATTCCAGCCGGATGGAACCAAAATACATTAAACAACATTATTGTAGACAAAATAAATCTAAAGGCTGCCTCAGTGGTTTATCAAGACAGCCTTTTTTAAAATTTGAATGGAGGCGTCAAATGCAATATTTAGCCATTAATAAGGCTCAATTTATGGAAAAATTATTAAAATCGGTAAAGGAATTCAGGACTATTGAAAATGAATGGCTCGATGATAATTTAACAAATTTTCATAGAACCATATCCGGCATACATGACCTTTGCTGCAATATCTCTGAAGCAGAAAGAAAATCAGTTGATAAGCAGTTTATTTTGAATGAAATATCTGATCTCAGATTAATTCATTCAAAATCTCCTTTTATAAAACGATTGCAGGAATGGCCGAGAGGATACATGGGAGATTTTGAAACAATAGAATATTTATGTGAAAACAAAAATCGTGTAACAAATAATAATATTGAATACTTTCTGGAAGAATACGCCCTCAAATCAAATATTGCACAACAGCACAGAAACAAACTCAATATTTTATCAAATTATATTATAGAAACAATAATAAATAAAAAACGGGCGCGAATATTGATAGTTGGCTGCGAAAGCGGCAGAAATATCAGGAATATACAAAACATAATAAAATCGCATGATTTTAATATAATAATTAATGATATGGATCAAAATGCAATCTCTTTTATAAAAGAAAATTTAAATGATGATATATTAACAAAATGCACTTTCATTCCATTAAATATAATAAAATTAGTCAAGAGAGAAATGTATAATTATGAAAAATTCGATCTTATCCTTCTGGGGGGACTTTTTGATTATTTAAATGATAAATCCATCGTCTGCATTCTTGAAAATTTGCATCATTTTTTAACAGAAAGCGGCAGAATGATTTTTACAAACATCAATAAAGGCAATCCATTCAGAATCTGGATTGAATATCTGGCTAACTGGAAATTAATCGAAAGATCACAGGAAGAATGCCTCAATCTCTGCATTGATTCAAATATTGCTCTGAATAAAATAAAAACATATAAAGAAGAAACCGGATTATCCAATATTATAGAAATAAATAAATAATTTTTTTTTAAATCATCGTATTTCAACCTTGCATGGAATGTATCCCATTGCATGCAAATTTTTGAAACCATCAGCAAGATGATGTTCGTTTGCGTATACGCCCACTAAAGTTGAGCCCGAGCCGGTCATGAATGCTTTATCTGCTCCGCTCGAAGCGATATCATTCCTGATCTTCAGTAATTCAGGGTATTCCGGAAAAATAGCCTCTTCAAATTTATTATAGATATTATTAATAATCAAAGAATAATCATTATTAATTAATCCTTTTATCAGATTTTTGTATTTTTTTTTGTTATATTTGTCATCGTGAGTCAATCCTTGCCGGTCGATGAATTTATATGCCTTACTTGTTTCAACGTTCAAATCCGGGAATATCAAAAGAAGCCTGCAATCAATTTTTTTTATTTTAAGTCTGTGATTGATCTCCCCTATTCCGGCCACTTTCTGCACGCCTCCGTTTATGAAAAACGGCACATCCGCACCCAGGCTTTTTGCCATGGAATACATCGCATTCCTTCCAAGACCAAGCCGCCAGGCATCATTCAGAATCTTTAAAACTGCCGCTGCATTCGAAGAGCCTCCGCCAAGCCCGCCGCCGATCGGTATATTTTTATCGATATGAAAATCAATGCCGAATGGCACCTTCCCGGCATGTTTGATCACAGCTTCCCCGGCTTTGGTGAGAAGATTTACCGGCGGCAGAATGTTCTTCCTGTCGAAATATCTTAAAGCGCCCACGTCATTCCTCTCATACTGTATTTCATCGGACAGGGAAACCTCGGCAAATATACTCCTGATGCCGTGATAATTATTCTTCAAAAGTGAAATAACATCGAGAAACAAATTTATCTTTGCATGGCTTTTGTATGTCTGCATTTTTTTTAATGCCTTGTTGTTTGAATGATATTTTGATGTTTTATATGAATTACCTGATTATATCAAGCAAATTTTATAAAAAAGCCTTTTTAAGGTATTCAAGATCAAGCTCCGGATACAGTACGAAATCGTCCAGCAATTCCTTGACACCGGCTTTGACTTCATCCCTGATTTTCGGATCGATCACATACTTCGCCCTGCTTAACTCGCCGGGCTTTGATTCCACAGGTTTGGTATTCTCAAGTACCTTTTTAATTAATGCAGCTATTTTTACCATTTCATTCTCCGTCATGCCGAGCGTCGTTACGGCTGGTGTGCCGATACGCAGACCGCTTGTGTACCACGGGCCGTTCGTATCAAACGGCAGGGAATTCCTGTTGAGAGTTATGCCGCATTCCCTCAATGCGCTTTCCGCCTGCCTTCCGGTCAGACCGAACG
>JBJKSS010000241.1:0-5100 GCA_046703745.1 Spirochaetota bacterium | reverse complement strand
ATGATATACTGCTTGAAGAAAACTGGATAAAAATAAACAACCTCACCGCCGCCTGGAAGGTATTTTTTGACAAGGATATCGACCGGCATGATGCAGTCAGCACGATTAAAGTCGACATCCAGAAAGCCAAGATGTTGAGCGGAATCACATCGGTTAATTATGCCGTCCAGTTAAGCATTGAGAATATCGAGATAAGCAATAAATAATATTGACATTTTTAATTAAAAAGTACTATTAATGTCCCTGACATTTTCAAGGATTAATAATGCTTATCATCAATAAAAATTTTTATAAAGCCGTTTTGAAAAGCCTGATAAAAAACAAAACGATCAATCTTGATTCAAAAATACTCATAGCTGCGGGCGGGGCGAAAGACAGAAGGATTTTCCTGGAACTCGGCTTTAAAAACGTGACGGTCTCAAACGTCGACACAAGGATGGATGCAAAATCGTTCCTGCCGTACAAATGGGATTTCATGGATGTTGAAAATTTGAAATACAGGGACAATCAGTTTGATTTTGCCGTGATTCATCACGGCCTGCACCATTGCAAATCGCCTCACAGGGGGCTCCTGGAATTATACAGAGTGTCAAAGTACGGCCTAATTGCGTTTGAGCCGCTGGACAACCTGATAACCAGAACCGGCATCATGCTGGGGTTCAGTGAAAATTATGAACTGACGGCGGTATACGACGGTGATTTCAAATACGGCGGGCTTTGCAATACCTGTGTTCCCAATTTTGTCTACAGGTGGACATCGGGAGAGATTGTAAAAACGATTTCCGGCTTTGAGCCGAGGTGCAGGGCGAAGGTCAAATTTTTTTACGGGCTGGAGCTTCCTTCGGGCAGGCTCGGCAAATTGAAAAATATGATTTTTTATTTTTCGATGATTTTCTCATACCCGTTTCTGCTTGCAGGCTTTTTATTGTTTCACAAATCGGTGTCCAACAGGTTCGGTTTTTTTATAGGCAAACCTGATCTTAAAAAGGATCTTTACCCCTGGCTGAGGCAAAAAGGCAGGGATACTGTTGTGAATGAAGAATATTTCACCAGAAGATACAAATGACAGAGGTGCCCTTAATGAAAAAAAACAGGTTTTCTCCGGTTGAAAAAACATTCTTTTTCATGTTCGGTGTTTTGTTCATCGCTGCAAGCATCATCATAGGTCTTGCCGGCAAGATTGCAAAAATCAGAAAGTACATTTTTTTTTAACAGAGGTTTTGCATGGAATTAATCAGGGAAAATTATGTCAAACTTATCAATGAGGCCCTTGATGAAGATTTGACGGGCATCGGTGATGTAACAAGCGATCCGTTATTCTCAGGTGAAAAAGGAGTTTTCAAACTCATTTCGAAGGATACCGGCGTGCTCTGCGGGAAGGATGTGTTTACCGAAGTGTTCAATATCATCGACGGGGAATGCAGCGTGTTTTTTAATTTTCACGACGGGGATGAGCTGAAAAAATCGGATGAGGCTGCGAGGATCGAGGGCCGCATCTTGAGCATACTAAAGGGTGAAAGAACCGCTCTCAACTTCATATCGCATATGAGCGGCATTGCAACGAAAACCGCCGGTTTCGTGAGGGAAGCCTCAGGCATGATAAAGATCCTTGATACGCGCAAGACAATCCCCGGCATGAGAATGCTGCAAAAATACGCAGTAAAATGCGGCGGCGGTGTGAACCACAGGATCGGACTTTATGACATGGTGCTTGTCAAGGACAACCATATCGATGCGGCCGGAGGGATCACAAAAGCCGTTGAAATCCTGAGATCAAAATGGGGCAGCAGGTATAAAATCGAGGTCGAGACCCGCACGCTTGACGAGGTAAAAGAGGCTCTCTCCTGCGGCGTGGACAGGATAATGCTCGACAACATGGATGATAAAATGATCGGCATGGCCGCCGTTTTGATCGGCAGAAAATGTGAAACCGAAGTTTCAGGCAACATTACCATTGAAAGTATCGCCGCCTTGAAGGGAACCGGCATAGATTATGTTTCCATAGGAGAGCTCACGCATACAGTCAGGGCCTTTGATTTCTCTTTGAAAAAGGAAAAGTAAAATGGATAGACATGAACTGATTGATAAAATCTCTCAATTGAAAAACGAGTTAACCGGTAAAATAGTGATCCCCGTGCATCACTACGAAGATCCTGACATAGTAAGGTTTGCTGATTTTACGGGTGATTCATACAGGCTGGCAGTAGAATGCTCCAGGACAGACAAACAATTCATAATATTCTGCGGCGTGCTGTTCATGGCAGAAACCGCCGGCATACTCTGCGGCAAGGCTCAGAAGGTGCTGATCCCGGACAATCTTGCCGGCTGCCCCATGGCAAGTATGGCCGATCTTGAGACGATAACCGGGGCATACAACATGTTGACTGAAAAAACCGGTGCGGACATTTATCCGGTTGTCTACATGAATTCCTATGCAGACCTTAAAAGTTTTTGCGGTGAGCACGGCGGAAGCGTATGCACATCGAGCAATGCAGGAAAAATTATTGAACATTATTTTAAGGCAGGCAGGCGGGTGTTATTCTTCCCTGATTATTACCTCGGGATAAACACTGCCGCTTCGATGGGATTGAAGGATCATGAAATAGTAAAGGTCAGGCGCAATTTATCCATGGATATGAAGGGTGACATCAAAGATGCGAAGCTTTTTCTCTGGGACGGATATTGCCCGGTGCATCAGAGGTTTAAAGCTTCGGATATTGAACATTTGAGGGACAAGCATAAAAACATCAGGATAATCGTTCATCCGGAATGCATGGAAGATGTCGTGAACAATGCCGACATGTCCGGCTCTACAGAAATGATATACAAAACCGTGAAGGATTCTCCTGAAGGCTCGGTCTGGGGCATAGGCACGGAAACCACGTTCGTCGACAGATTGGCCAGGGAAAATCCCGGCAAGACGATCCTTCCGTTAAGGGAATCAAAATGTGTCAATATGGTTAAAATAACGCCCGGGAAGCTGTATGATTCACTGCTGTCGGTGAAAAATTACGAGACGGACAAAAGCCTCAAATATGAAATCAGTGTCGACGAGTCATTCAAAACCAATGCAAGAAAGGCGCTCGAAAAAATGATCGAGATTGTCGGCGGCTGATTCATTTTTGCCAGGTTGAAAATCAGATGCTGGATTTTAAAAGTTTGTCCTTTTCGCTTTCCAGTTTGATGCCTGTTTCTTCGGAGATGCACAGGGCTATTACGCATTGCATGCAGCCTGTCTGGTCTATGAACGGTTTGAACGCAGCAACATACCACCTGTCTATAAGAAATATCCTTGTGAAAAAAACTTCACCTTTTTTAATGCTGTCATATATTGCGGATTCCCGGCCGATGAACATGCCGGTGAGCCTTGTATCGTCATAATTTGCAAGGGTTGTTGATACGGAAAAAAGGCTGTCATCCAGGTTTTGGTAAATCATTACATTTACTTCGAATTTTTCCATTAGTTCATCGACAAAACTGTCGTTGCCCGTGATTATAGTTGTGCCGAGCTGGAGCTCCTCGATGTTATAGGTCTTGTTTTCACTTTTTATATTAATAAAATTACCGGTCGGCAGGAACATGTTGCCCTTGTCCCTTATAAACATCGTCAGTTCATTTATCCTGTTTCCGAGGAATTTTTCGATGCGTTTCTGGTTTTCCTTGACTTCGTTTGACCTTATGTCGAATTTTTCAATGAATTTCTGAAGCTCGACCGCCTGGCTCGAAAGCTCACCCGTTGTACTTGCAACGTGATCGCTTTCCTCGAGGTTTGCCTTTGCGACTTCTGCAATGTAATTTATGACCCCCATCATTTCATTGGTGATCTGTTTGATCTTCTGGGTTTCCTCGTTAATCGTTTTTGCGACACTTGCCGAGAGCTCGTTGGCCATCGATATTTCCTTGAGGGTTTTGGTCGCATTCTTTGAATAATTAACGCCGGCCCTGATAAGGTTATTGTTATTCGTGATAAGGCCGTATACCCTGTTTGCCGCCTGCGATGTCTTTTCGGCGAGTTTTCTTACCTCCCCGGCTACAACGCTGAATCCCCTTCCGGATTCCCCTGCCCTTGCGGATTCTATCGAAGCATTTAACGAAAGGAGCTCGGTCTGCTCGGCAATGTCGTTGATGATCCTGATGATGTCTGTTATTTCCTGGGAACTGGACTCTATTTTTGTCATTTCACTTTCAAGGTTCTGGATGGATTCAAGGCCGATCTTTGTTTTTTCAAAGGCATTGAGGGTATAGTTCGTGCCCCTTTTTGATTCTTCTGTAATTGTTTTAACCATTGTGTTGAGCTTTTCAAAATTGCCCTGGGTCTCATCGACTGTTATAACCTGTGCGTTTGCCGAGTCAGACACCGACTTTGATGATTTGAAAAGATTGTTGAGTATCCTGGTCATGATCATTACGGCCTTGTAGACATTCTCGATGAGATCCTTTAACGTCTCGGTGTTTTCCTTGAAAGCGAGGCTCAGGCTGCCGATTTCATCCTTCCTGTTTATGTTGTTGAATTCAACCGAGAGATTTCCGTGCTTCACCATTTCGGATTTTCTCAACAATTTTTTTATGGGCCTGACATAAATTTTTCTCACATAACCTGCGAAGGCCAGTATTATTGCGATAATGCCCGCTGCCATCAGGGTCAGGCTGAATATGTCCAGAATAATGAGAAAATTCATCGCAATATCAACCGGCTTGTATACGAAGAAAACCGTACCGCCGTCGAAATTCCTGTAAGCAATGAAATATTTGTCTGTATAAATTCTAAAAATAATATCTTTCAGTTTGACAAGTTTATCATACAGGGAATCATTTTTATTGATCGTTATCCTGTTTCTGATGAGCTCTTCGATCTTTTCCCTTTCGAATGCCTTGCTGCCAGAGATCATCAATTGCCCGAAGATTATGCCGGCAAAATAGGGTTTGTCAAGGCTCACTGCATTGATATAGGCTTCGATTATGCCCTGATCAGCGTTTTTTTCGGAGAGTTTTTGAATACCGGCGAGCTCACCGTTAAAATATTTTTCGGTATAACCGATCAACATGTAATGAAGACAGATATTGAAAACCAGCAGTAAAATCAGGCCGGTTATTAATAAG
>JBJKSS010000240.1:0-6457 GCA_046703745.1 Spirochaetota bacterium | reverse complement strand
ACCTTTGAACTACATCCACCATAGATATTGCGCCAACCAAGAATTGAACTCGGGACCCACAGCTTAGAAGGCTGTTGCTCTATCCAACTGAGCTATTGGCGCTTATTCAACCGGCTGTTCATCTAGTAAATGTCAGAAATAATTATTTATATTCCTTGATTTTTTCAAGAAATATATTAAAAAAAACAACTGTCATTTAATAGACGATGTTCGACCGGAACATTCGGGAAGAAGGGATTTGAACCCCCGATCTTCTGCTCCCAAAGCAGACGCCTTGAACCGGGCTAGGCTACTTCCCGTTAAATAGGAAAGAAAACTACCATATTGGATTGAAAATGTCAATCCTTATAACCTCATTTTGCGGCTAAAATCTTTTCCAGATGAAATTTTAACACATCAAATTTGATTATTTATTATTGAAAAATTTTTTTGCTTCTTCCACAGATTCTAAAACTTTGAAATATTTTAGAAATCCCGTAAGGTCAAGAACTCTTTTTATTTTGCTGTTAATGTCGACAAGGCATATATTTTTATTTATGCCAATTTCATCAAGCAGTTTAATCAAAATTTCTATTCCTGAGCTTGATATGTATTCAACATTTTCCATTTTGAGTATGAAATTATTAATCATTACATTGTTTTTTATTTTTTGAATTTGTTCATCAAATATGTGGGAATTATCCATATTTATATACCCGTCAATGTTAATCAGGGCATATTTGTCGCTTTTTTCGACCAACTTGATATATATATCCTGAATATAATTTTTACGCTTCTTTTTATTTTTACCGAATATATCCGACAGAAAATTTATCCTGCCTATTTTTTTTGTAAGTATTATTTTGTTGATTTTGTTGTCGCTGATTTCGTATTTGACATCGTCCATGATTTTTTTTACAAGATAAACTCCCATGCCGCCTCCGGTTTTTTTTACCGTGTCATGCAGCGACTTCATATTGGAATAATTTCCAAAACTGTATAAATTGAAATTTTTGCCTTCTTTACCGAAGTCTTCAATTTCAATTATCAATTTTTCCGGATAAAAAATGAAATTGAACAAGATCAGCAAATTGTTTTTTTTTATATAGGAATGTTCTATGATATTTGAAATTACCTCTTCAACTGCTATCAATATATCGTTTGATAAATCGATGCCGAGACCCAAAGTTTCCAGAATATCCTTGATTCTTTCCTGTATGAAGGAAATTTTTACCGGTCTTGGAAAGTATTTTGTGGAAAACCTGATGAATATTGCATTGCCTGAATCCAGCGGCTGGATTTTAAAATCATCCTTTAACAAATTGAGATTGTTGTTGATAACGGTTTTTTCAATTTTATTTTTCAATTCTTTTTTTATATTAATAATTTTTTTGTTTAAATCTTCCATTTTCACTCTTTTTTGTTTTTTTAAAATGCCTGGCAATGTCTTTACTTGTAAGATAATAATTTTTTTTAATTAATTATTATAGATTTTATAATTATTTTTGTAATTTTTCAAATAATTTTTTCATAAAAGTAAATTATACTTGAATTAAATATAAAATAAAAAGTTATTATAGTTTTTAAAAAATCTATATTTCATTCTTGACAATTTATATAAAAAATAATATACAAAACGAAATTGTATTAATCGAGCAAAGTAATGGATGAGATTAGGAAAAAATTGATAGATAAATCTTTTGTTCATAAAGAAAAAAACGAGAATGTATTGATCTACAATGTCAGAAGATCCCTTCCTGTTAAAATAGAACAAAAAGTTTTGAATGACATCGTTCTTCCTGTATTGACCGAAGAAGAAAAAAAAATAATTCTGGATTACTATATACTGCATAATAATGGAACAACCGAAGACGAGCCGGAATTTTATATAATGTATAATATACCTCATGTCATTGAGATTGATTATGTAATTAATACAATTGTTGATAATAAATTATCAAAAGACGAAGCCAGGGAATTGTTGAAATATTATGTCAAGGATTCGCAAAAACAACATTATGTACTAAAAAAAGATCTGACAGAAATAGATGAAATTGAAATACAGAATTTGTTGAAAAAAAAAGATTTGCAGTTACTGGATTATGATGAAAGAGAGAAGCTGGCGAATATCTTTGAAAAAATCAAGGATTTTGAGAAAGAAGATGTTTTTTATGCGAATATGTTTGCCGACAGGGAACATTTGTTTTTTTTTGAGCACTCCATAGAGCATGTTCCTGCAATGATGATGATTGAAGCGTCGCGCCAGATGCTTATTGCAATATGCCATTTATACGGCAATATATCAATGGACGAAATTTCATTTATCATATCAAACATGAATGTTTCATTTTTAAGCTACCTCGAGTTGAATTTCCCGATAAAAATGATAACCAAAGTCAATAAAGTAAAAAAAAGGTCTGATGGCTCCTGGAAAAGTTCAATTGATGTGGATGTGAATTTTTATCAGAATAATATTAAGGCGGCCATAATAAATTATAAGGGAAGGATCATCAGTAAGGAAGGTTTTAGTGAATTAAGAAAAGTCAGGAAAAGGTTTAAAGAGCAGCCGAGGTTTGTCCCGAATGATATGATTTATAAAAGTATTGCATTGAAAGATTTTAAAAATTCAAATTATACATGCAGATTAAATGATATTTCTGAAGCCGGATTCCAGCTTGAGCTCAATGAACCAATAATAAAACTGGAGTATAATAAGTTCAGCTTTGTAACTTTTTTCCAGGATATAGGTTTTATCAACGGGGAATGTGAATTAAAATGGCACAAGGAAAAAAGCGGGGGATATAAGGGGGGATTTAGTATTACCTATATTAATCCCGATGATTTGAATGGTTTGAAAGAAGGTATAAAAAGGTATTGTTTTTTACGGACTAACCGGGAATATTTATAAAACTCTCAAAATTTTTTAATGCAAATTATTGTCATATCGTCATACTGCGGTTTGTTTTTGGAAAAAAGATTTGTTTCTTTAATCAAATTTTGTATGACCGTTGAAGCCTTTTCATTGCCATTCAATGCCTTTACCTTGTCATAATATTTTTCCATAAACTCTTCGTTTTTATCATTTTTAGCCTCTGTGATCCCATCCGTATTGAATATTAAATAGTCTCCGCTTGCCAGTTTAATTGTTTTTTCTTCAACCGATTTATCGAATAATTCGGGCCGGATTACGCCGCATGCCTGTCCCTTGGTGTTTTCCAGGCTGAATTTATTTTTTGAAGGATTGCAAATGATGAAAGGGTCATGACCGTTTGATGTAAAACTGATTTTATTTGATTCTGTATCCAGTATGCCTATCATTATAGTTGCAAATTTCCCTTTCTGCATTATGTTCAATAGCAGCTTGTTGATTTCCTTCGTGATATAAACAGTATTTAGATTTTTAATATTCTTTTTGTTCTTTAATAATTCGACAAGGGTCCTTATGATATTAATGGCAGAACTCATGTACAAGGCAGCCGACATACCCTTTCCCGAAATATCTCCGATGACAACCAGATATTTACTTTCATCAATCGGGACAACATCATAAAAGTCACCGCCTGCTTCCTTTGCCATGATGCATTCCGCACCAATATCATACTTCTTGATTGAAGGCAAATTTGACGGCAGCATACTTTTCTGGATGTCACTGGCAATTTTTAATTCCTTTTCGATTAATTCCTTTTCCTTCAGATTTTGATATAAAAATACATTCTCAATCGATATGGCCGCAAGACTTGCTATTATTTGGGTTACTTCCTGTAATTCATAGGTAAATGCATTCGTTGCAATATTGTTTTCCAGATACAATAATCCGAGGAGGTCGTTTTGCTGGATTATGGGTAAACATAATATTGATTTGGGCCTGTTTTTCCTGATATATGGATCTTCAGTGAACCTGTTATTTTGTGTCGCATCATTTAATAAGACAAGTTCCCTTGCATGATCTACATAATTAATTATTGAATGAGATACATCGTTTAATTTTTCAATCGGAACCTCTTTCATGACTTTTGGGTTGGTCTGATCGCTTTTATACTCGGCTTCAACCAGAAGTTTGCCGTTTTTATGCATTGCAATTATGCCTTTTTGGGCACCAGAATTTACCAGTAGTATTTTTATTAATTTGGTAAGAAGACCTTTCATTTCAATTTCACTTGATATTGTTTGTGCGGCCCTTATTATTGATTCAATATTCAGTGAAATGTTGGTTATTTGTGATCCAGTGGAAGAAGAATCCGTTTTATCGAGTGAAGAGGAAGAATTAATTAATTTCAGGGATTCCTGACCGGAATTCAAAATTGAGCCAAATATATCAGGATATGTTTTTTTCATTTGTTCAATTTTGGCCCTGGCTCCCCATTTTTCATAACAGTAAAATGCCTCGATAATATATGTTTTGAAAACGGTTTCTATTCCTTTTGATCTGAAATATTGTGCCGCAAGTTCGTTCGCCAAAGCTTCCATGTAAATATATTCATATTTTTTTGCAAGAGCTATGGCCCTGTTGTAGCATTGGATGGCAAGATCGTCCTTTTGTCTGACCCTCGAAATTTCAGCAAGCAGAAGATAATAGAGCTGGCCGAAATTGGCCTCGCAGCTTTCGTGCCATTTTTTTATTTTGGCAAGATAATCAAGAGATTTTTTCAGTAATGATTTATCCTTTCCTGTATTTCTATTGATATTATTTAAATAAACAAGTGGTATGAAGAAATGGGCGAATAGGTTTTGTATTTGAGCCTGGTCGCTGTCTAGATACTTTTCACATTCAATAGCTGCATCATATGCCTTTTTGTAATCATTCAATATTACGAATAAAAACAATTTGATTGAATAAACTACATTCAATCCTGTGTTATGCTTGAATTTTATCATTCTTTTGATTTCTTGATTTTCATTATAGAATTCACTTTGCAGTTTAAATTTGTTTTCTGAAAGTCCAAGCATATTGTAAGTAAATTGTTTTATAGGGAAAAAATGATTATAAGCATCTATCTGGTTTAATTTGTCCAATAGTTTTGTATAACTGTCACATTGTTCTTTAACAAATTCCAGATTATTGCCGATTATCAGAAATCTTATACACTGTGCATTTATAGAATAAGATGCCCATTGAATATTGCCTGAAGATATTCCATTGTTCAAGGCATCACGCAGATAGGGTATGCCGTTTTTAGCATGATCTCCAAAATGCTGTAATAATGTGACGAAAGTGCACAATATAAATGAACTTATGAATTTATTGTTAAATTTGTTGGCTAATTTGATGGCAAGTTTGCCAAAATCATATCCTAATTTATATTTGCTGAAACCTATATTAAAAACACCTCCCAATGGTCCAAATCCGGCACTGGAATATTCTGTCAAACCTTTAGTAAATGCCGTATTGGATAATTTTAAAATAAAAAAAGGATATTTCTCTGGGTAAACAGAATAGAATGGTATGCCAAGTTGAAACAGGATACTAATAATTTTAACAGTCAAAGGATCTTTTACCATTGGTAAATTAATCAAAATATCGATGGAAGCGCTGTTGAACTTTTTTAATTTTCTATTCAATAATCTGTTAAATTTCAACAATTCAAATATTGTATAAAAAAAATTTATTTGAAACGGTTTAGGGAAATGAAAATCTAGTTTATTTATTATTTCAATGCCAAGGTCAATGGCTTCTTTGTACTGCATTTTATTAATATTGTATAATATCTTAATTTCATAAGCCTTGATTTTGTCCTCGGTGTTTCTGGCTTTATCCAGAATGATATTTAATAATTTTTCTGCACTTTGATATTCTGTGGACATATATTCAGATTCTGCTAGAGCAATATATAGATTAAGAGTCAGTTCATATTGTGAGTTCCATGAATCTGCGGATAGCAATCGGATGCCATTCTTGTAAAATAGTGATGCGGAGTTGAATGCACTTGAATTTTTTGCATTATCCCCTGCCTGTAAATTCAGTTTTATTAAATCCAGTTTTTCATCCTGTGACAACAAATCAACCGCAAGATTCAGATGATTAACTGTATCAAATAATTTTTTTTCTTTTTTTGACACATTCTTCAATAATATTTTACCGATTTTGTAATGAAAGTTTTCTTTTTCATTTTTTTTTATCATCTGATAAATTGCATATTTTATCCTGTCATGAGTAAATTTGATCGTATCTTTTTCTTTTAAGATAATGCCTCCTTCAAACGCTATCTTTAAATCTTCCAGTATTTTTACATAATTTTCATGGATTAAAATGCTGAGAAAACTGATATATGATTTGTTTCCTATGCATGATGCTAATTTTAAGATTTGTAGAGATTTTTCGGGAAGTTTTATTAATCTTCCAACAATATAATCTATAACATTGTCAGTGGCTTCAACTTTTTCAATTTTATCAAGATCGTATATCCAGGATTTTTCGAATTTTATTATTTTGTCAAAGTAAAGGGTCTTAATGAATTCTATAATGAAGAAAGGATTACCA
>JBJKSS010000239.1:0-4249 GCA_046703745.1 Spirochaetota bacterium | reverse complement strand
GGACGAATTCATCCTTGTCCTTTGTGTTGGAAAACGTCGGCGGGTCGAGGAAGACCAGATCGTATTCGCCGTTGTCATTCTCGAGCCATTTGATGCAGTCTTCGGAATAAAACTTGTGCTTTTTTTCATTCAGGAGGTTATTAAGGTCAAGGTTGTTTCTTGCCCAATCCGTATAGGTTTTCGACTTGTCAACCGAGACGGTAGAAAGCGCCCCGCCTTTTGCCGCATAAACTGTTGCTGTGCCTGTGTATGAAAAGAGATTGAGGAAGCGCTTGCCGGTGGAAAAGTCCATAATCATCTTACGGATGATCCTGTGATCGAGGAATATCCCCGTGTCAAGGTAATCCCTGAAATTGACGTAAAACTTCAAGCCGTTTTCATGCATCACATCGAACGACCGTGTGTTTCCGAGCTTCTCATACTGCACGAGATCCTTCTGTCTCCGGCGGGTCTTGATGAAAATGTTCTCAGGGTTGATTCCCAATAAAACGGGAAGTTCCCTGACAATATCGGCGAGTCTTTTTTCGGCTTTGGCAGGATCGATTTCCTTCGGCGGGGCGTATTCCTGGAGGTTTATCCATTTGTTTTCATAAACATCTATTGCAACGGCATAGCTCGGTATGTCTGCGTCGTACAGCCTGAATGAGCTCACGTCCTCCCTTTTCATCCATTTTTTTAAATGTGCGTGCCTGTTTTTTATCCTGTTTGCAAACATATCGAGCTGGGCCCTTACCTTTTCAAGACTCTCCCTGCCTTCATCGCTCTGCAGGTATTCTTTTGACTCCTCGCCGTATTTTATTTCGGGGCTTATGATGAAATGACAGAGTGTGCATTTGATCCCGCCGTTGTAGAGCGAGTTGACCCTTGCGGGACGCAGGTTGATCGACCTTGAAAGCTCCTCGTCGCCTGTGATCACTGATGCATTCCACCCGTTGAATTTTTCTATGAGAATTTCTCCCAGCCTGTTGTACAGAACTTTAAGCTCCTCTTTTTCCCCGAGCCTCACGCCGTACGGAGGGTTGACCGCAACCAGGCCCTTTTTCAAACCTGCGGTTTCATAGTCGAATGATTTCATGTCTTTTTTTATAATCTTTATGTAATTCTCAAGTCCCGCGCTTTTTATGTTCTCCATTGCGCTTTCGACGGACCTTGCGTCATTGTCAAATCCGATGATCTCCGGAATGTTTTTGAAATCCCTGTATTTTATTTCCAGCGCCTCGTCCTTTATTTTCCTCCACGAGGCTTCGTCGTGCATGAGCCATTTTTCAAACCCGAATTTTTTGCGGAACAATCCCGGCGCAATGTTCCCTGCGATCAGGGCGCCCTCGATGAGGATCGTGCCTGTGCCGCACATCAGGTCGACAAGGCTCCCGCCGTTTTTTGCAATCTCATGCCACCCGGCCTTTAAAAGCATCGCGCTTGCTGCATTCTCCTTGATCGTGGCGGGATTCTTCTTAACCTGGTAGCCCCTCATGTGGAGGCTGTCCCCGGACAGATCGATGCTTATGGTAACCTCGGTGTCATTGACATGGATATTTATGCCGATGTCCGGATTGTCCCTGTCAACGCTCGGCCTTGAGTTTTCGAGCCTGTAAAAGTAGTCGGCGATTGCGTCCTTTGCAACCTGCGAGACATAATGCGAGTTGGTGAATTTTCTGGAGATTAGTGTGGAATGAATCGCGAACGTGTTTGCAACATTCAAATGGTTGATCCATTCCATATTGCCGATCCCGTTATAAATTTCCTTTGTGTCGGCCGCACTGAAGGTTTTGACCGGCAGGAGGACATGGTTTGCCAGTCTCGACCAGAGGCAGATTTTGTATGCCACAGGGATCGTTGATTCGAAGTAAACGCCTGCTCGTGTCTCTTTGACAGAAACCGCACCGAGAGATTTTATTTCATCAGCGAGCAGTGATTCGAGGAACAACGGACAGGTTGCAAAAAATTTGTGGATATTATCGTTCATAGGAAGCTGAATGTATAATTAGAACGGGCAATTGTCAAATGAAAATTATTTTTTTTGATAATTATATTAGTCAAGAAGTTTGCTGGTTAAAGCTTTTGCAAAGAAGTGAAGATAATAATAATTGCAGTGCATGATATTGACATTTTGATTAAACATACTGGAGAATCGAATGAATTAATTGATTAGTTGGGAAATATTGCATAGCCGATATATTTATTGATTTTAATAAATGATTTTTGATATAATGATTGTGCACTGGTTTTTGAATTACCACATTACGTCATAAATTTGCTCCGGTTGCCGGGCAATTAATTCGGATGTAAAGGGGAAAAATGAGCAGATCAAGATTATTAACCAATGAACAAAGAGAAATCTTGAATAAAGAGTATAAACAATTTGTTCAAATTCACAAAGATAATGAAAATTTGTCAACATTCTTTAAAATCTTAAAAGATAAAAATGCTCAATTTAAAAATTTTACCGAACAACAGTTAAGGAATAAAATAACTGATTTTCGAAAAATTTATGGGGACAAAGAATGGCCCCGATTATCTGATTTTGAAGATAACACTATAATAAATGTTTGGAGCCCGATTGAATTTTCTCTCGATTGGGAAAACGCAGATACAACTGATTTGGACGAGATATTACCTTCATGGTTAAAAAAAAGAGAGATATTAAAAAATAATCCTGAAGAATATTATTATTTTATTGAGAAAATCAAACGACAGCACGCAATTGAAACAGGGGTTATTGAAAGACTATATGACCTAAAAGAAGGAATTACTGAAACTTTTATAAAAGATGGCTTTATGAGCTCGTATTTACAGCATGGCGATACGAATATTTCCGAGAACAAATTAATGAATTTTCTTCACGATCATCTTGAAGCAATAGATTATATTTTTGATTTGGTAAAAAATAATAGAGGTATAACAAAGAGTGTAATTAAACAGCTGCATCAATTAGTGACATTACATCAAGAAACGATAACTGCAAAAGATCAATTTGGGAAAGTTGGTGAAATGCCTCTTCTAAAAGGAGAATTTAAAAAATACGAAAATAATCCAAAAAGAGAGGATGGGAGCAAATTTATATATTGCCCGCCGATTCAAGTAGAATCAGAAATGGATAAATTGATAAAAATTTATAATGAAAAAAGCAATAAAGAAGTTAAGCCAATTATATTAGCGGCATGGTTTCATCATGCTTTTACTCAAATACATCCATTTCAAGATGGCAATGGGCGAATTGCACGTTTATTAACAAGTCTGATTTTAATTAAAAATAATTTATTCCCTTTTACTGTAACCAGATATGAAAAAAATGAATATATAGACAGTTTGGAAGAAGCAGATAATAAAAATCCACAGCCATTAATTAATTTTTTTTGTGATTCTCAAAAAAAGTACATTGAAAATATTCTTAATTTAAATATTAATTTGAGTTCGGCATATACTGAGGTTAAAGATGTATTTACTGAAAAAATAAAAAAATGGAAAAATGATTATAATGAACAGAGAATAAATTTGTTAAAAAATAACAGAATAAAGATATTTAATCTTTGTAAAGAAGAAATTGAAAATTTTCAAACAGATTTAAAAACAAAACTTAAAAATATAGCGGATGTATATACTGATAGCGCAGATCCTTATAATATTAATAAATATTATAATTATACTCATCAAATTGTCGATTATGCTATAAAGCACGATTATTTTTTCAACAGGACTTTGCCAAGAAGTTGGATAAAATTAGGAATAGTTTTAGAGGAAGACAGAAGATATCAATTATTAATAACTATTCATCACTATGGATATGATGATTCAACTCTTGCTATTGGAGCAATTTTAGAATTTATAGAACCAATAGCCGCAAATAAAGATAGAAAGGGTTCTAAAAGACAAGGTTCAAATAAAACTATTACAACAAGTTTGCCTC
The DNA here is from genome assembly GCA_046703745.1 of Spirochaetota bacterium. Classification (GTDB taxonomy): domain Bacteria; phylum Spirochaetota; class GWE2-31-10; order GWE2-31-10; family JAFGQB01; genus CAZHHK01. The sequence goes on along the minus strand of JBJKSS010000239.1, from coordinate 342 downwards.
TTGAAATTAAACCCCATGTCATATCTATTGAAGATAATGTTGACTATTTAATTAACAATATTAAATATTTTATAGAAAATGTTATTACTGTAGCATTGGCTCAAATATCCAATGAATTCAGTTGAAATAATTTAGATTAAACCAGCCTCTATCCAGCGATGTTCATGATAAACAGCGCCGACAGATAATCTCGATCGAAGTTGGCATAATTTGAATAAAAGAATACGGTAAATGAGTCAAGATAGGATTTTAAGTATTTTTTGTTAAAAGGCATAAATTGGAATGGTTTTTGGGCATAGTTCGACTATAGAACTGAAATGTGATGAAAAAAAACAGAGATAA
>JBJKSS010000238.1:0-5435 GCA_046703745.1 Spirochaetota bacterium | reverse complement strand
CGATCGGTATTTTAATATTTTTGCCGCGCAGGGAAAAAAACAGTCAATTTGAATGATGATTTTTTAATATGTAAAATCATGAATTTTATCGGGCCTTTATGTTTACTTATGTGGTAAAATAAGTTATTAAATAAAGGCCCTGCAAAATTCAATCCGGTTTTACATGACGGGACGCTTTTAAGTATAAAAAAAACAGGAGTGCCAATCAATGGTTGAATTATCATCACTCGGCGTTATAGGAAATTGCCGCAGTGCCGCATTAATAACTTCGGATGGCTCGATAGTATGGAGCTGTCTGCCGGATTTCGATTCGACTTCTGCATTCGCAAAGATACTTGATGAGGAAAACGGCGGAGAGATGGGCATTATTCCGCAAAATCTTAAATCGAGCAGGCAGTCATATATAGAGCGAACCAATATACTTGTAACGCATTTTGAAACTTCCGAAGGTAGTTTTGAATTGCTGGATTTCATGCCGATTTATATTACCGATGACAGATGCTGCTACCAGGCCCCTGAAATATACAGGCTCATCAGGGTAATAAGCGGGAAACCTGCTGTTAAAATCCTTTACCGGCCGAAGCTTAATTATTCCCTTTCGCCGACCCGTTCATTGGCGAATGAAGAATATATCAAGAGCAATACCGTCAAGGGTGATTATCATTCCATTTATCTTTACACTAACCTGGCGTTTAACGATATACTGGGGGAGAAGACCGTTGCTTTAACCGGCGATGTATTCTTTCTCATAAGCTATCACCAGAAAATAATAAAGATCGATCTTGACCGTGTCATACTTGAACTGAACAGGACAAAGGTCTACTGGATGAACTGGATCAACAGGACAAAAATTTATCCGCTTTATCAAAAGGAGATAATCAGGAGCGCCCTTACGCTTAAGCTCCTCACATACAACAAAACGGGAGCTGTCGTTGCGGCAGTCACGACTTCCATCCCCGAGAAAATCGGCGAAGCGAGAAACTGGGATTACAGGTATTGCTGGCTTCGCGATGCATCGATGATAATCCAGACCCTGCTTGAGATCCGCCACAAGAATACGGCAAGGGAACTCCTCAGGTTCCTTCTTAATTCCATGATCCGCAAGGCCGACACATTGCAGATACTTTACGGCATAAGGGGTGAAAAGGAGCTTGCCGAAAAAACCCTGCATCATCTTAAAGGGTATAAAAACTCACACCCGGTGAGGATCGGTAATGCCGCCTACAAGCAGAAACAGAATGATATATACGGGGTTTTGATGGAGTTGATTTTTTCCGGTTTTACCGATTTTCCTTCATCGATGAACGAGAGTGACGAGCTCTGGACGACGGTGCGTTTTATTATGAAAACGGTCGAGGATAACTGGGATAAACCCGACAGAGGTATATGGGAAATCCGCAAGGAGCGCAAGCATTTTGTATTCTCAAAAGTCCTCTCATGGGTCGCTGCCGACAGGGGGGTAAAAATTGCCGAAATGCTCGAGCGAAAGGATTATATCAGCCACTGGATCGAGATCCGCAGCATGATCAAAAATGACATTGAGTCAAAAGGGTGGAACGCTGAGAGGCAGGCCTATACCCAGTTTTACGGCAGCAGGGACATGGATGCCTCGCTGCTCCTTATTGAGAAGGTGGGTTACTGCAAGGCGGATGATCCGAGGTACATAAGCACGGTAAGGGCGATCTACAGTGAGCTCTGCCGTGATGGCCTGATGTACCGTTACAGGAACTAGGATGACTTCGGCGCACCGGGAACCGCATTTATAATATGCTCCTTCTGGATGGTAGACAGCCTTTATAAAATAGGAGAGAAAGAGCTCGCTGTCGATATCTTTAACAGGCTCCTGTCGTATTCGAACAATCTGGGGCTTTACAGCGAAGACATGGATTTCAAGACACATGAGCTTCTGGGAAATTTTCCGCAGGGGTATTCCCACCTTGCATTGATAAATACTGCAATACTTCTCAACGGCAACAGGGATGCCGAAGGGGTATTGAGATATGTCAGGCAGTAATATAATAATTGCCTGCATTATAAAACGGGATAAAAATTAATAAAAAAATATCAGTAGTAAGCAAGGAGGTCATTGAATGAGACTGCTTATAGTTTCCAACCGGCTCCAGATAACCGTTACAGAAAACAACAACTCATTGAATATACTTCCTTCAAGCGGCGGCCTTGTTTCCGGAATGGGTGCCTACCTGAATTCCCTTGACAAGGGTGAGTATCTGTGGATCGGATGGCCCGGAAGTGCATCCTATACCGATCCCGACAGGGTGTTTGATGAACTTTATCAAAAGTATCATTCCTTGCCGGTTTTTATAGATGAAGCCACGATGGATCATTTTTATAACGGTTTCTGCAACAAAACAATATGGCCGCTGTTTCATTATTTCCCGGTATTGACCATTTATGACGAAAAAATGTGGGAAAATTACAAGGAAGTCAACACAAGGTTTGCCGAAGAGGTTGTAAAAGTGATACAGCCGGGCGATGTGGTATGGATACATGACTATCATTTCATGCTCATGCCAAAACTGATCAAGGAAAAAATACCTGATGTATCGTTGGGATTTTTCCTGCATGTGCCTTTTCCTTCATACGAGATATTCAGGCTCCTTCCGAGGAAGTGGGCCAAGGAAATACTCGAGGGGCTCCTGGATGCGGATCTCATAGGATTTCATACTTATGATTATTCCCAGTATTTTTTGCGCTGCGTTTTGCGTATTCTGGGTTACAATCATAATCTCGGGTTGATACGGCTTCCGCATAAATTGACGAAGGTTGACACATTTCCGATGGGCATAGACTATGAAAAATATAATGATGCGGTGAATTTAAGCAGTGTAAAAAAGGAAAAAGCAATATTAAAGAAAAAGCTTCAGAACATGAAGATCATTTTTTCAGTCGACAGGCAGGACTATACAAAAGGCATTATAAACAGGCTCGAAGGTTTCGAACTTTTTTTGAAGAAAAATCCCAGGTGGCACGGTAAGGTACAGCTCATCATGATTGTTGTGCCTTCAAGGATCGGCGTTGAGGATTACCAGAAGGCAAAGGATGTCATAAACCAGATCATTGGAAACATCAATGGTGTTTTCGGCAATATCCACTGGACTCCGATAATTTACCAGTACAAGGCAATTTCATTCGAACAGCTCATTGCGCTTTACAATGTAAGCGATGTCGGCCTGGTGACCCCGCTGCGTGACGGCATGAACCTTGTCGCAAAAGAATACATAGCTGCGCAGAAGGAAAAGAGGGGAGTCCTGATATTAAGTGAAATGGCCGGCGCTGCGATGGAGCTGGGAGAAGCCGTCATTATTAATCCCAATAACCGCGAGGAGATCGCGGAAGGGATCAAAACGGCATTGGAGATGCCTTCTGCCGAACAGGCAAGACGTATCGGAGCGATGCAGGAACGTTTGAAAAAATACGATACTAAAAAATGGGCAATAAATTATCTAGAGGAGCTTGAAAAGGTGGTTGAAGAACAGAAAAAATACGGGACATTGCTGCTTGAGGGCCGTGAACTGGATCATCTTCTTGACAGTTACAGGAACGCAAACAGGAAAATATTATTCCTGGACTATGACGGAACCCTTGTCCCGTTTGCAAAAAATCCTTCGGATGCGGTTCCTGACAGGAAGGTGTTGAATATTGTCAGGATGCTGTCAAGATCGGCTGATGTCGATCTTGTCATCATAAGCGGCAGGAATAAAAGGGACTTGCAGGAATGGTACGGCAAGTTTGACGTCACCCTCGTTGCCGAACACGGAGTCTGGCTCAAAAGGCCCAGGGAAGACTGGGCAATGGCCAAACAACTGAAGAATGACTGGAAGACCAAAATAATCCAGATACTGGAAACTTACAAATCGCGGCTTCCCAAATCATTCATAGAAGAGAAGGAATACAGTGTGGTCTGGCACTTCAGGAATTCGGACAGCTCGCACAGCGGGTTACGTGTAAAGGAATTCGTCGATGACATGGTGCAGTTTACGGCACGTAATGAAATTGAAATATTGATGGGCAACAAGGTAGTCGAAATCAAATGTTCCGGCATAAGCAAGGGTGAAACCGCAAAAATCCTTCTGGCAGAGCATAACTATGATTTTATTATGGCAGCAGGCGATGACGAAACAGATGAATCCCTTTTCCAGATTTTGCCCGAGGGTTCCTTTACGGTGAAAATAGGCAGGCAGAAATCCTATGCGGATTATTATCTCCATTCAAGCAATGAATTGGTTAATATTCTTGATGAATTCATAGACTACAAAAGGGAATTCTTCCAGAATATAATGGATTTCTTCAAGAAAAAGCTGGATTTCTAGATTTTTTCGTAAATGTTTGGTTTGCTGATGCAGGCATAAATCCATAGTGTTTGTTTATTGCAGGTTTTCTTTATGCAGGTCTACCCTGATGCACGGAAGTTTATCATAATGATTCTGCTGGATGAACCTTATGAGCTTTTCCCTGATTTCGCATCTTAAGTCCCAGCATTTACTGGAGTCAGCGGCGCTCACCACCGCCCTGATTTCAAGGTTTTTTTCTTTTGAATCCGTTACCTGGAGGCTGCATACCTTGCCGTCCCAATTGGCAGACTCCTTGCAGAATTCCTCCAGCTTTTTCCTTACATCTTCAACCGGTATGGTGTAATCTGCATAAAGATAAACCGATCCCATTATATCCGGTGAATTCCTCGTCCAGTTTTGAAAAGGTTTTTCAATAAAATAGCTTATCGGCAATACCAATCGCCTGAGATCCCAAATTTTGACAACAACGTAAGTCAGTGTTATTTCTTCTATCCAGCCCCATTCATTTTCCACTATTACTACATCATTGATCCTTATCGGCTGGGTAAATGCGATTTGAAACCCTGCCAGCAGTGTCGCAAGCGTTTTTTGTGCCGCTATCCCTATTACCAGGCCCATGATGCCGGCGGAAGTAAGAAGTGTTGCCCCGATATGTTTTATTTCCTTGAATTTCATAAGGATTATGGACAATGAAATGATCAGTATGATGATCACTATGAGCCTTTTAAGGAACTGTATCTGTGTATAAATTTTCTTGTTGTTCAATGTTTCCATTGATGCTTTCCTGATTTTGTCTTTTATATAATCCTCAAACACCGAAACTGTCTTGATGAGGATCCATGCAAAATTAATAATTATGGCCACACTGAAAAACTGTTCGAGAATGTTTATCGCCTGATCATTAAGCTTCAGGAAAGGAAAACTGAAAAACATCATTATGACAGGGGAGAAAAATTTCATCGGCGTCTTTAAATGCTTGTAGACCAGGTCGTCAATTATGGTTTTTGTTTTTTTAAACATAAATTTGAATATAAAAAGTATGATAAAATAAATAATGATACCAGCTGCAATTGAGATTAACTCAACGACAAGTGATAACAGGTAATTCTGCCAGTTATTAAT
>JBJKSS010000237.1:0-3851 GCA_046703745.1 Spirochaetota bacterium | reverse complement strand
GTATGTGCCTTATACCGTTGAGGTTCAGCCCGGCCGTAAGATCGGATAACCTTCCCACCGGTATGCCCGTGTTGAGACCGAGCCTTGCTATTTCCTTTTCTGTGAAAGACTTGCGCTTTTCGTACTCCGGGTAGCTTATCACGACATTATCAACTGACGGAAGGTTGACGATCGATCCCTGGATCTCGGATATGGTCTGTGAGATGAGGATCATAATGTCCTGTGATGCTATAAAAAAATCCTCGCAGAGCCAGTCGCGCAGGTACACGAGTTTCTGCCGGTCGATTTCCGTCATGTGGGAGACTTCTGCATTGGGGACAATTGTCTCCGCATGTTCTATTATGAATGCAAAGGGCTTGTCGAAAGGTTTCAAAAGGTCTTTCGTGACGCTCATCTTCGATGCTTCTTTCATAAGCTTGAGCCCCTCGATTACTGAGAGCCTTGATTGTGCCACAGATTTTATCACCCAGCTGCGCTTCTCCTCGAGAAGGTCGAAGAATGAAAGGTTTGCCGCTATAGTTTCGATGAAATAATCCCTTTCTTCATTGTTGTTAAACTCGATGCCGTTTGCCAGGCTGAACTTTACCACGAGCCTGGAAGAGGACAGCTTTTTGACAAAATAGTCGGAGAGGTTGAAGAATGCGTCCCCGATCCTGAAAATATCGTAAATATTTCCTGAAAATATAAACTGGTTGTATTCTCCAGAAAGGAATTTTTCTGCAAAAACGCTGTAAAATTTTTCTTCTTCCATAATAAAATCAAATATACCTGATTTGAAGGTTTTTGTACACCTAAAAGCGACTATTTTACCGTTGGGTTTAGTCCACCCTGAATGAATTTACGATATTCTCGAGATTGTTGATGTTTTCATTGTTCTTCACCTGGTTGTCGGTAATGTCATCAAGGCTGGCAAAAATATCCTTGACTGCTGTCGACACATTCTCGATACCCTTTTTTACTTCATCGGACAGATTTTTTATCCCCAGAAGATAATTGTTCGTGTCATTGAGCTTGACCTTCATGCCTGCGGCAGATTCATCAACGGTTTGGGTGGTATCAATCAGCATGGTAAGCGCCTGTATTATCTGCCCGCTTCCTATGTCCAGCTCGTTCATTGCGTTCCTGATTTCCTCCATGCCCGATCCCACTTCGTCTATGCCCGCCATGATGTTTGAAAAATTTGACTCGGTTTCCACAGAGGAGTCCTCGAGATTCTTTATATACTTAAGAATGTCGCTCAACGACTTGTTTATTTCCGCGGAGTTGGACGCCGTGCTCTCTGCGAGCCTTCTTATTTCATCGGCTACAACCGAGAAACCCTTGCCGTATTCACCTGCATGGGCGGCCTCTATCGCAGCGTTCATTGCCAGAAGGTCGGTCTGGGAAGCGAGGTTGTTGATGACATCGAGCATCTCCACTATGATGTTTGCGGAGTCCGTGACCTTTTTGATGAGCTCCACTGTCTTGTTCATCGCTCCTTCCCCGGCCCCCGCGAGGTTGAGCAGGTTCTTTGTTATTTCAAGCTTGCTCTCCGTTGTATTCGCCATGTTCTTTATGGAAGATGCCATCTGTTCGATCGAGGCAGAAGACTCGGTTATACTTGCCGACTCTGATGTAATGAGGTCGGCAACATTATCTATGAAGTTTGAAGTCTCGGCTGAGAATTCCAGAACCCCCGAGATGTTTTTGTTGAGATCATCACTTTTTTCAGCCATGGAGCCGAAACCCGAGGTTATTCTGCTCAGTGCCTCTGATGAATTCCTTATGCTGTTGTCAAGCACCATGTTGGACTGTTTTGCATTGCGTGCAACGTTTATTATTATCCTTATCTGATCCTTCAAAAGATCGAGAAAATTGTTAAAATTTTTCCCCAGCAGGCCGATTTCATCGCCCGACCTTACGGTGATTTTTCTTGTGAGGTCACCCTTGCCGTCGATCGCTTCCTTCAATGCCCCGGAAATGTCGTTTATCGGTTTGCGGATCGTCCTTATTATCATTATGGAAAAGAATACCGAGAGAGCAATGATGAGTACTATGAATATGTTTAAAATCGTGTTTATTGCAGCAACAGGCGAAAGCACTTCATTCCTGATCGTGTTGATGCAGATTATCCACTGCATCGGCTCGAAGAATGCAAATCTGTATATCATGATATTTCCCCTGTTGCCATTCAGGTTTGACTGTTGGGCAGCCTGAAGTATGCCGTTTTTCAACCTGATCATTTTTTTGTGCTGTGCCGTGTCCCTCACCTTGCCTTCAAGGGATGTATCGGGGTGAATGATCTGTTTGCCTTCCGTGTCGAATATCTGGACATAACCGCTTTTTCCGATTTTGTATTTTATCAGCATGCTTTTCAACTGATCAAGGTTTGTCTGCTTTAAGCCCGCATAAACCGCGCCTATGATCCTGCCGTTCGTGTCCTTCACGGGTTCGTATGCAGTGATGTACCAGTCGGTCACAACATAGGCCCTGCCGGTATATATTTTCCCGCTCATTATAGTCCTGTAAACCGGCGAATCAACCGGTATGAAGGTGTTTATTGCCCTGGAGCCGTCGAGGTTTTTGACACTTGTCGAAATCCTCAACAAGCCTTCCGGAACAGCCTGGAATATCGTTATGGTTCCGCCGACCAGGCCGGTGACGTTGTCTACAATGTCGAAATTTCCATAGACTTGCCTGCCGTTTATTTTAAAAACCGGAATATCTATTGAAGTTTTTTTTCTGGTAATCTGGTTTACTGCATCTATCCTGATGTATCTTGTTTCATCAAGCGACGCCATGTTTTCCACGTAGCTGTTGATGACATTCATGTTTTTGTTTACGTCATCCTTTATTATGGAATATGAAGTTGAAACAAGGTTTAAAACGCTGTTTTTTATATTTTCACTGTTTTCATCGGAGAGCCTGGTAATTATCGAGTCTATCCTGTTGTTTATGATCAACGCGCATGTTATCAAAATAACGGGCAGAAAAACCCCTGTCAACAGAAGAATTTTTTTTGTAAGGGTAAATTTTAATTTCATCCGGAATTTCCTTAATGAGAATTATGTCCGCAATTATCCCCGTCCGCCCGGCTGCCAAAATGACCACAAAAGCATTAAAATTAAATATTAATGCCTTTGATTAACGTTTTACAATTATCATTAATAGCCGGATAATTATAAAACATTTTGGCGATCGGGTTTTTTAAGTTATAAATTAAAGCGGAAAGATATCTGAAGTCTATATTATTTTATAATAATTGTAAACGAATTCCTTGTCATTGCAATTTTTTTTGGATAAATTTTATTTTTGGGAGAATTAACCTTCGTGGTTCACTCAAATTTTAAAATTAAGCCCATTTTTTAAAAAAAGAATGCCCTTGTCTTTCTTGAGATCGCCTCGTTATAAATTTTCATGTACTGGCCGGATGGAATCTTCCAGCTTGAATCCCTTTTCATGCAATTGATCATCAACTCGTCCCACCGTTCGGGGTTTTTGTCGTGCACTTCGACCGCCCTTTTCACGGTGTTGAATAACAGATGCGGCGCCCTGTTCAAATTCACAAGTTCATGCGCCCTGGTTTCTTCCCTGAAGCCAAATCCAGCTGCGCCCTGCCCCGACGCTTCGTCTATAACAGTGTCCTTGAGGCCGCCTGTAAACCTTACCACAGGTATCGTACCGTACCTCATGGAGATGAGCTGTGTGAGGCCGCAGGGCTCATAGAGACTCGGCATAAGCATGATGTCTGCTCCCGCATAAATTTTATGGGACAGCTTTTCATCGTAGCCGTTGTAATAAAAAAATTTATCCGGGTATTTCGGCCCGATTTTTTTTTCAAGCATCTCGTTTGCATATTTGACCCAAATTTT
>JBJKSS010000236.1:0-19679 GCA_046703745.1 Spirochaetota bacterium | reverse complement strand
ATATAGATGCATTCAAAAAAAACGGCATTGACATTTCCGGGCTGGATTATATAATCAACACTCATTCCCACGGAGATCATACCGGGGCAAACGCAGCCTTAAAAAGAATCAACGGCAAAGCGATGATCGTCGGCTCAAAGAAAACGGATGAATACCAGACCCTGCGCAGGCAAAAAAATATTTTAAAAGGTTCGGAAGACGATTTTGAAGAATACACCATTGACATAAAAATCAATGATAACGAAGTCATCGATCTGGGAGAATTAAAACTGAGGGCACTGTATACGCCGGGACACACGAAAGACTCTGTTTCATACCTTGTTGAAAATTACGGCTGGCTTTTATCAGGCGACATCGTTTATCACAAGCTTATAACACAGCTTGACTATTACCAGGACCTCAACTTTTCGATAAACGAACTTGCCGCATCATACGAAAAAATCAGATCCTTGAATATAAAAAAATTTTTAACCGGACACGGATTACCCATAGATGATCCCAAAAATATCGATCATTGTATTAAAAAACTTTCGAGAATGAAAGCTCATCCCGAAACGATAATAATCAACAACCTGATTCCTTCATCGGAACATTATATCCACAAAAATCCCGGCAAGACAATTGTCGAGTTAAAGGATTATTTACTGAAAAACATAATGAAATTCAGGGACAATCCTTTTTATTCAGGGATAGACAGCTCAAGGTTTCTCGCACTCATAGAAAAAATGCTTAACCTGATGATGATAATGAAAATTATAAAAATCGAAAACAGCAGGATATTCCTTGCAAACGAGTTAAATGAATTCATCAGGAACAAAAGGCTCAATTAGGCTGAAGCAATTTTTCGTCATTTGTAAAGCTGATCAGCCCCTTTTTAAGCCTCGTCTGCAGAATGAAGGTAAATATCGTTTTAAAAATCCTGCTGCTGATCTTCCTATTAATGTCCTTCGTCTCTTTATCGAACTTTTTTGAATAATACATCGTATTTTTCATGATGTCTGCGAATGAATATCCTTTTTTGATTATATCATTGTAAACTTCGACGATCTTCCGGTCATCCGTCATCCTGGGATGTCTGATATTGATTCTTCTGGAGTAATCGATCATGTTCTCCCTGTCCAGCCTTTTATAAAGCCTGGTGCCTGGAAGAACCTCAAGAGGATTTATAACAGGTATGATGTTCGTTTCCCTGCAGAATTCCAGTGTACTGTAAAACGTATCATAATCATCATCCTCGTAGCCGATCGTGAACCATCCCGAGATAATTATTCCCTGATCCTGTATATATTTTATGTTTTCCTTTATTTTTGCCAGATAATCATCTTTGGAATTAACTCCCATTTTTTTGATGGCATTGGATTTTTTCTGAATATCGGGATTTATGGATTCAAGCCCGATCGCAGCGTACAGAAGGCCGGCATCCCGCGCCTTCCTGATTACCATCCTGCCCTCAGGGGTCGAGGCTGCATCAAGATTGGCCTGCCCCGTCCAGTAATTATTTTTTTTCAAGCTTGAAATTTTTTCATATAGCTCGAGGTAGTAGTGATAAGTATTTTCCCGCCCGAAGACCGTATCATCAAGCAAATAGTAAAATCCCCGGAATTTTTCTATTTCCCCCACCACATCATCAACAGGACGCATTCTGATCCTGCTGCCGAACATCGATGTCACACAGCAAAATTCACAGTTAACGGGGCACCCCCTCGAGGCGAAAACCGTGTCAAAGGCATATTTCCTTTTATAAATGCTTCTCAACGGCGTTTTATAATTAATGAAGTCCGGATACCCGCTGGTCTGGTAAACAGAATATCCTTTAAGCACGAATTTTTCTTCCGAGCAGACATAAAAATCCTTAAGGCTGTTCGTTTCGATATCCCTCAACACAACGGGCCAGAGACTTTCCCCCTCGCCTATTACCACACTGTCCGCGAATTTCTTGATTTCCACCGGATTACAGGAGGCTTGCGGACCGCCGATTATTACCTTTGCATTTCTTTTCCTGAATCCGGCAGCGATTTTTTTTGCTGTTTTTTCAGCCGTTATGCGTAAGCTAATGCCGACCACATCATAGCGCTCATTGAAATCTATCTTGTCGTCATACAGCATATCGACAAACCTGTACTCATGGTCAGGGCTCGCCCCGGCCAGAATGGGAAGTGCCAGAGGCATGAAAGGATGATTTTTCTTAAGGGGATCGTGCCCGCTTGCCGCATTTATTAATAATATTTTCATGATGTACACAGAATATTATTTTAATGTTACACAGTTGTCAATACTAATTAAGCAATTGATCGTAAAATTATGGCCAATAATTCTTGCTAATAACATTTTTTTTTAATATAATTTGTTTTTATTATACTCATACCATCGAAAAGACAATGAAAAATATCATCAAGGCGATGCATCACGTCGGGAAAACATTTTTTAAAAAATCTATTGATATAGTCAATACCATTATCAAAAAACCGGTAAAAAAAATTACCCCGCAGGCGGCTTCGGGAATTTTATTCAAACTGCTTTATTTAATGATATTTTTTATACTGCTGTTCAATATTGCAAGCTACAGCCATGATGCATTCCTCTATCCGATGAGAAAGGGGCTTTATTTCGATGAATGTTCATATATCTCCATGGCTAAATTTTTCCGGACAATACCGCCGGCCGATATAGTTAAAAACCATTTTTTGAAAAACAGACCCCTTCCAAATCTGTATAACGAGTTTAATTGCAGGCTTTTGTTTTACCCGCTCTTGCTTTCTTATCCCCTGACATATACCGATAACATTACGAAACTTCATGAATTCAGGACATTAATAATGGTCATAGGCACCATTATATTTTTCCTGGTCGGTTTCAAGCTGAGCGGAATATCGGGGGGCGTGCTGGCTTCCGTGTTCTGGATCGGCACGCCGCTGTTGAATTACTGGGGGCATTTTTTTATGACCGAAAGTCCCAGCTTTGTCCTGCTGGCCGCCGGATATCTTTTTTTACTGAATTCAGACAAATCACGCATAACGTCATTTTTCGGAGGGGTCGCGCTTGGCCTCTCGTGCCTGACACGTTTTACCACAATCATACTGATGCTGCCCGCACCCTTTATCCTTCTTGCAGTAATGTTCAACCCGTTCCGGAGGAAAAACTTCCAGCTTTTCGGGGAACTGGCAAAAATGTTTTCGGCTTTCATTATAACCATCTTGCCGTATTTTGCTTTTATCTGGATTTTATACAGGGATCCGCTGGTTTCCTTTTCATCGGCAAGAATTGCAGTTGAAAATTTTATGGTTAACGACCCTTTTTACTACATGAACAATTTCTGGCTTGAAGCGGGAAACATACTGAAATTCTGTGTTATCCTCGGAATTATTTCCCCGGTGATTTATGCTGCGTCGTCCGTGCTAAAAGCAATGTCAAAAGATTTGAATAAACACGAGCCGTTTTTGCACACAGGCATTCATGATTTTAAAATTTCCACAAAGAAAATTTTAAAATTCATAGGGACGGCCATTAAATATCATAAAATTTTCCTGTCGGCCCTCATATATTATTCAATAATAATCCTGTCTTTGGCTGCCGCAAGCTCCATATATCTTGTATTGATATCTGATATTCCCCACAAACTGCCCAGGTATCTCATGGGTGCAATTATCCCTGTTATTTTTATCGGATCAATAGGTTTCGGCGTTTTCGAGCCCTTTATACTGAATTTCTTCAAATTCGTCGGAAATTTTTTTATTGTTTATAATAAAAAACTTTTGGGAAAAAGACGAATCAAATATGCTGTTATTGCTTTGATTGCAGCGCTCTTTGCAGGCACATTAATGGCTTACGCAGACAGGACAAATTATATCTGGCAAAAAACAAATTTAAGGAAATTCAGCAGTCAATACAGGGTTAACAAATACGCTGTCGATAAATTGGTGTCCCTTAATGATGAGTATTCATTAAAAAGGCTCCAGCCGGAATACAACAACTGGAACAGCAGTCTTAAGGAAAGACTGATTGACTGCACGCTTAATCCGGACAACAAGTATGATGAAACTGACTATTTTGGCGATTACAACCGTGATATCCTTAAATATATTGACAATATAATAAAACCGGGCGAGGTCTTTTACATTGATCAGTTGAACGAAACTCCGTATATTCCGGCCTATACCGACTTGCCCTGCATTTATATAGAAAACAGCTTTAATTATTCAATAAACCAGCTGATTTCTACAGGACAGCTTGCATACAGGGGATATATACTCATATCCGACAATGTCAACGATGACATACTGGAAGAAAACGGGGTGGTGTATACCAGATCCATAAATAAATTTGCCGTTCAGGCAAGCAATAAATTTCAATTTATACATGATTTTGGGGATGACAGTCTTTATTATTATCCGTCAGGCGATTCATTCTCATACAAATTCGGCACAAAAAAAAGAATTAAGGAATTTTATAAAAATGTTGCGAATGATCCCGATTGTGAAAAACCTGACAACAAAAAAAGCAGCAACGATTTTAAGAATAAATATTTGAAAATATGGAAACTGCTTTTTAACAATAAAAAATAATTTTCCCGTCTTGTATATAATCCTTGACAGAAAACTGCCATAAACTTATACTTTTTATTATAAAGTATCCAATCTGTACCATAATAAAAAAATCAAAAATAAAAAAATAACAGCGTTTATTTAAAAATTAATAAAAAAAATCAATATGAGATAAGCTTTATGTTTGAAACCAAATTTGTTTTTTTGAATATATTCATTCCGATTATTGGAGCAGGAATAATCTTCTCAGGATTACTGCTTTCCTTTTATGTTTATATTCACTGGAAAAACAAAGTTTATCTTGCAATGTTTCTGATCGGGATAATATCCTTTATATTTGTCCTTTCCGAAGGATTGTTGATTACGTTTTCATATATCCTGGATAAACCCTGGATAGGAAGGCAATTTCATCGAGTTGAACAAATAGCCGTTTTATACTATCTTTTCGCATTGCCTTTTTTTTTGACATATTACCTGAAGGTGGAAAAAACATTAAAAAGAATAAATTTGATAATTGCATTCTCAGGGTTATTTATAGCTGTTTTGATTACAATTGCTGCATTCGTAAAACCGGAATTTTACATATCAATAAATAATTATGCAGCAAGCTATCTCGGCAGAAGCAAGGAAGGCTTACTCTACACGGCCAGGGATATTTATTTTTCAATAATCGTTACTTATTACCTCGTTTTATGTATAATAATGTTTATTAAAAAATTCAGGGACTTGCACCAGGCCGTTCTCATGTTTTCAGGATTGATCATTGCAATCTTTTCGGCAATTGATGACACTATCTGGGTGCATTACGGCTTTCATATAGGATTGTTTCCATCGCAGATGTATTCAAGATTCGCTTTAGGAACAATAATATTTACCTCATTAACCATGATCGGCCTGTCAAGAAAATTCATCGAGGACTCAAAAAAAGTTGATACTGCATTCAAACAGCTTGACAAGAGCCAGGAAGAGCTCTCCTATGTTTCCTATCATGACCAGTTGACGGGATTAATGAACAGAAAATCATTTTATGAGAGGTTCGAAGATTCAATTGTCCAGGCAAAAAGGAGCGATGTTTACAAAATGCGCGGACTGTTATTCATCGACCTTGACAACTTCAAGGACATCAATGATGCAATCGGCTATGAATACGGCGATGAAATTTTAAAAGAAGTGTCCCAGAGAATCAAGCTTGCTTTAAGGGAAAGCGATTATTTTTTCAGATTCGGCAGCGATGAATTTACCGTTATACTCAACAGCCTTAACGACGTCGAAGATGCGGCAATTGTCGCCCAGAGAATCATTAATTATATTTCCAACCCGTTCAATGTTAAATCAAATGTTTTTTACCTTGGAATAAGTATCGGCATTACGCTATTTCCCCTGGATGGCGGGGACATCAATACTTTGATGAAAAATGCCGATACGGCCCTGAATGAGGCAAAAAAGGATCATAATGTTTACAAATATTATACCAAAAGCATGGAAGAAAAAGCTGTAAAGAAACTCAAAATGATTACTGATCTTCGTGCAGCCCTTGAAAGAAAGGAATTCACCCTGCACTACCAGCCGATTCAAAATTTGAACAATGAAGTAATCGGAGCCGAAGCATTGATCAGATGGAACCATCCTGTTTACGGCATGATCCCGCCAGTCGAATTCATTCCTGTTGCAGAGGATTCAATGCTCATCATACCTATCGGTCAGTGGGTTTTGGAGCAGGCATGTAAGGATCTGGAAAAAATACATAAAATGGGTTATGACAAACTGTTTTTTTCCATTAACCTCTCCATCAAGCAGTTCAGGGAGCCACATTTTGTCGATACAATAAAAGCATTCATTTCAAATTTATGCATCAAGCCCGAGTTCATACATCTTGAAATCACCGAAAGCTACCTGATGAAAGACACCAGTGAAACGGTTGAAAAATTGAATTCGATACGTGAAATGGGCATAAAACTGTCAATCGATGATTTTGGCACCGGATATTCATCTTTCAGCTACCTTGAAACCCTGCCGATCAATGCCGTAAAGATAGAAAGATGCTTTATCTCGCCGATACCCGATGAAAAAAGAACCTCCCCGCTGGTTGAGGCGATAATACTCCTGGCCAGGAAACTCGGTCTGGAAGTTATAACGGAAGGTGTTGAAACAAAAGAACAGTTAAATTACCTTAAATCAATAGACTCAAATATCATTATACAGGGCTATTATTACAGTAAACCACTAAAAATGGATGATTTCATAAATTATCTGAACAACAACAAAAAATAGTCTTACCATTCAAATATCACACCGCCCCAGCTTAAGCCGCCGCCAAAGCCTATCATCAAAATCTTGTCGCCTTCCCTGAATTTTCCCTGTCTTACCGCATCATCAACGGCTAACGGTATGGAGCCCGATGAAGTATTGCCGACATTATCGATATTTATGACAAATTTATCCCTCGACATTCCAAGTCTTTTGGCTACGGCTTCAATGATCCTGCGGTTTGCCTGGTGCAAAACGAACCAGTCTACATCATCCTTTGTCAGGTTTGCCCTGCTTATCAGATTTTCTATCGCATCGGGAATACAGATCAATGTAAATTCATAAACTGCCCTGCCGTCCATCTGAAAAAACAGATCCTCTTTTTTTATTCCCGGAATTGTATCCGGATGTATCGGGAACCTTGACCCGCCCGCAGGGATAGTTACGCAGTCGGCATCCTTGCCGTCAATGCCGTAAACATGACTCAGCACGCCTTTTTTACCGCCGTCTTTTTTTATTATCATGGCTCCTGCCCCGTCGCCGAACAGAATACACGTCGAGCGGTCCTCCCAGTTAAGAATCCTGGAATATGTGTCCGAGCCGATAATAAGACAATTGTTATAAAATCCCATGCCCACAAGGCTGTAAGCATTAATGAATGCGACTGCAAAACTTGTACACACCGAATTAAGATCATACGCAAAAGCGTTTACACAGCCCAGTTTCTCCGCAATTATAGGCGCCACAGCCGGAATATGAAAATCCGGTGTTGATGTGCCAACCACGATCAATTCTATTTCTTCGGGTTTCATGCCGGCCATTTCAAGAGCTTTTTTGCTTGCCTTTACAGCAAGATCGCTTGTTGCCTCGTCATCCGCGGCAATCCTTCGTTCCCTGATGCCGGTACGCTGCATGATCCACTCATCATTTGTATCGACCATCTTTGATAAATCATCATTATCAAGTATTTTCTCCGGCAAATAACTTCCTGTTCCTACCACTTTAACCATTTTTAATTCTCCAAATTTATTAACTGACCCAATTTAATCTGTCTTCATTATTCATGAAATGATAAAATTTTAACAGAAATTAAAAGTTTTGACAATATTATATTTAATTATCGCCTAATTTATATTTAATTTTTTTGAATGCCTTTATGCAAACTATGAAAATCATTATTAATATGACGGTTAAAATCGAAATATACGAGAATGTTTCTCCTATATAACTGTAAACGGTTCTTTTGTCATAAAGGGGGAGCCTTGCTTCCACGATCTGCGGAGTCCATACTTTCCCTTCGGCAACGACTTTGCCGGTGATGGTCGATGCAGTTGTCACTCCTGTAGCCGTGCATCTGAAAAAGCTCCGCCGGTTTTCAATTGCCCTTAATCTTGCCAGTACAGAATGATGAACCGGCCCGATAGTATTGCCATACCAGCTGTCATTGGTTATATTTATCATCAGATTCGAGCCTTCATTGACTTTTTCCCTTATTTCATCGGGAAAAATGTCTTCGAAACAGATACTCATGCATGCCCTGACCCTGTCATTTATCCTGAAAATCGAAGGCGTGTTCCCCTTTTTCAAATTATACCTGAGTGGAGTTAAATATCTTAAAAACGGCAGCTCTTTTTCCAACGGCACATATTCGCCGAACATCAGGAGATGTTTTTTGTCATACCGCAAAACAGCATTCTGATTTTTTATCAAAAAACAGGAATTTGTAATATCCGGCGAGAATTCATCCGTATCGTCATCACCCCAGTAGGTTATTCCCAGGATCAACGGCTTGTAATTTTCAAAAATCAGCCTTTTTAAAGAATCCCTCGTGCCGTCATAGGCCCTGTTGAATACACTTTCCGGCCAGATAATGAAATCGACATCATCATGATTCGCTTTCCTTGTGAGGCTGTTGTACCTGTCTATATTTATCCTGAAATAACTCGAATCCATTTTCTGCTTACCGGTAATATTTCCCTGGATCATCGCAGCCGAAGTGGTGTCAAGGCTCCTTGCCTGATTCTCAAGAAATGAAACCCTGAAAAATCCGTACACCAGGCAAAACATGACAGGAACAACAAATAGGAAATGGGCGGGACGGATTTTCCGGCCCAGTATCATGTTTTCCATCAGCCTGAACAAACCGAGATTGAAAAGCATGACCACAAGGATAACACCGGTCATGCCCGTTATGTCGATGATCTGTATGAAATAATAAAAGTTGATCAACCCATCGCAGATCGTATGCCTGAATATCTTTATGAATAAAAAATCCACGAATACAAATACAACAGGAAAAGAATAAAACAATTTACTGTTGAAATCATGAAATTTTCTGTAGATGAAAGCAATCAGCGGGTACTGTAAACCGTAATAGAGGCAGAGAATGCCGATAAGGCCTATTGATATTACGGGGTTGATCTTGCCCGATTCATGAAAAGTGTAGAAAAGCCAGTAAAAATTAACCGCATAAGCTATGGCGCCGAAAAATAGCGTTTCGAGTAAATAATGCTTCCTGTAAAGTATGATGAATAACAACGGCACGGCGCCGAAAAACCTTATATAAAAAAAATCCGGGTATTGGCCGAAGCCCCATAAAAGTGAAAAAAAAGCAAACCCCAAGATATATAAAACGGTCTTTAATTTGCCGGGAAAACTGTTAATCCTGTCCAATAAAATCAATTTGAAAAATCCTTAATCCATAATTAACAAAATCAGATGAATATTAAAATTAATGTTACACTTTTACAACAATTATCTCCATTATAAAAAAACCAAGATTACGATCAGCAGGTCAAATATTCAAAAGCCTTTTTGCGTTTTTATAAAAAATTTTATTTTCCAGGGTTTCCCCAAGATTTAATGATTTAAGCGAATCGACAGATTTTTTTTGATCCGTCCACGGGCTGTCCGTACCGAACAACAAATAATCCGGAGGATGCATGCCGATCAGCTCTTTTGCCTTTGATCCGCCCATCAGCTCTATGGAAAATGATGTTTCAATATGGATGTTCTTACCTATAAGATTGCTTTCAACTTCCTCCCAATCCATCCAGCTCCCGAAATGCGTTGCCACGAATTTCAAATCGGGAAAATTTTTGGCAACCTCGATAATTTTTTGCGGATCGCATATCCTGTCATGCGGGAAAGCCATATCAAAGCCCGTGTGAGATATCAAAATTAAATTATATCTGGTCATCTCTTCATAAAGTGTGTACATATTCCTGTCATCGAGCCTGAATCCCTGATAATATGGATGCATTTTGATGCCCTTGAAACCTTCGCCACTGGTGATCCTGACTTTTTCCCTTATATCGTCATCCAGGGGATGGATCGACAAAAAAGGAATAATTCTGTCCGAAACAATTGTTTTTGACCATTCCATAATCGGGAAAAACTGGCCGGGCTTTGTGGCTATGGAACATATAACCGATACTGCTATGCCGGCCTCATCCATTGATTTTAATAATGAGCCGATCCTGCCGTCAAGAAATGCCTTGACATTACAGCCCTCCTGCAGTGCTGACATGGCTTTTTCGGCAAGAGAGTCCGGGAAAGCATGAGTATGCATATCGATAATCATAAATTATCCACATTACAAAAATTTATAAAATTCAAAATGTCACATTGCCGTAAAACAGGTTTATCAATACAACACACATTCCAGATTGAAACAGGATCAAAATATTATTCTTTTAAATAAATCATAAAACTTTTTATTTGTTGTGTAAAGCATATAATTTTATTAATTTGATTCAACCAAACTTTCTTTGGATAAAACCGGTATTTTGCAATAAATATTAATTTTTCAAAAAACAACAAACTGCGCTATCAAGAAGTACAATAAAATCGTGCATATATCTGTAAGCGCAAGTACAAGCGGGCCGGATGCAATTCTGGGATCCTTCTGGACATTATGCATCAATATCGGGATAGTGATGCCTATTACGACAGCAAAAAAGACAGAAGCAAAAATGCTTGAGCCAATTACAACAGAGCTGATAATCTGATGCTTCCATACAAATGATATTGTAAAAACAACAACTGCGCAGCTTGTGCCCAGAAGAATACCGACCAGAATTTCCTTTAAAAGGATTTTAAAATATCTTTTCAATTTGACCCTGTCATAAACATAAATAAGCTGCAGGGACAATGACATTGACTGAATACTCACGCTTTCTCCCAATGCCAGCACGGTGGTTATAAAAAAGGCAAGGATAATGCTTTTTACAAGGGTGTATTCAAAAACTCCGGCCAAAAACGCACATATCAGGCCGCTTGTAACAGTGGACATTAGCCACGGGAACCTGTATCTGAATGATTTCAGCGCACCGGCATTTATAATTCTTGAGACGCGGAAACCTATTGCCTGAAAAATGTCATTTATCAATATCTTGTTGGATATGTCAAATTTATTTCTTGTAAACGGCTTCAAATCAACCACGCCTATTACCTGATCATCCTCATCAACCACCGGCAGCGACAGGTACTTGTAATTCGCAAAAATCTGGGCAACTTCGAGCATGGTGGAACCGGCATTAACCTTGATTATATCCTTAAGGGAAATTTGCTTGAGTTTTTGATCCGTATCTGATGTTAAAAGTGCCCTGGCCGGCACGACGCCGGTCAGCCTGTTTTGTGAATCTTTCGTATAGAAATATAACACCTGGTTATTGTCCGGAATCTTCCTTATCTGCACAAGCGCTTCATCGACGGTCAATGATTCATCAAGTGCAACGAAACTGTCGTGCATGAATGAATCCACACTCATATTATTTATATTGTCAGATTTAATATCCAAAATCAATCCTTTCGATCCAGCGGAATTTAAACTTGAGATAAACATTCTTTAATAAAAACAAAAACCATTTTACATGAAATTAAGATTATTTTCAATAATTAATAATTTCCCCTTCCGCGATCAACAAAATACAGTGCCATATCGAGACCGGCGGTTACGCCTAAAAAAAATTACATTGAATTTCAAAATCTCACTCAACTATTATAAATTAAAATTAAAAAAACCGCATCCAGGAATTAAAAAGTCATCGCCAGGATGCGGTTTGGATATAAAAGATTTTCTTTCAAATAAAAAATGATCCGGCAATGAGCCCTATGCCTATCAGCATCAGAACAATACTTCCGACAAGCATGAATAACGCGGTACCTGTAAAGCTTTTTACAAGCTCCTCTTCCGATTTGACGGAAACAAGAAATTTCCTTTTTTTATCCGACGGCTTTTTTACTTCAATTATGCCGTTTTTATCGGAAGATTCTCCAAGGATATAAAGTCTCTGATCAACCGGAATTATATCCTCCGCATATCTGTAGCCGATCGTACGCCTGCTGTTTAAATTGCCAAGGGTAAAACGAAGCGGACCCGAATATTCACCGGGCTCAAATTTATTGTTTACCTGTTTACCGATAATTTCGGCCCCTTCAGGATTAATCCTGATTGAACCTGTACCGTCATCAAGATCGAACGGAATTGAATTTTCAGTAGTAGAAACCGTCTCGCTTCCCCTGACGGTCCTCGTGGTCCTGTTGCCGGCGCTGTCTGTATCGGTTTCTTCCTCTTCATATTCTCTTACTATAACGGATTTAAACCAAACGCATGATGAATTTGTCTGCTGAGAAACCAGGGGCTTACCTGCCCTGCCTTCTCCTTTTAATTCCACATACTCGCTGTAGCCGCCCTTCCCGAGCTCTTCGGAAATACTTTTTTGATTCTCAAGTATATTACTGATTTCCGACGTCTGGGCATATTTCATGTCATTGACAAGTTTGAGCCTGCCTTTCCTTAAGAAAAACAAAACGACACCGATGCCGATCATCATGACGCCGATAATAATCATAACGGCCATTGCACTGCCTGGTGATGCAAGAACAAAACAAGAAGCAAAATTTGTCATAAATTACCTCCGTTAAGCGCTCAATTCCTTTACAAGCTCATCGTAGGAATCAGAAATGGTTGCAACGGTCTGCACAGCCGCAAGCATTTCATTAAAATCAAGATTTGCCCCGGCAAGGGAATAAGTATAAATTATCGAATTGTCAAAAGTCAAACCGAACCCGCCAAAATGCATTGTTGCATTGAGCCTGAGAAGCTTTTCCCCAAGATCGGGAGAATACTTGACATGCTCGGCAAGGTATGAAAAAACTTCGACAAGCACGTCTTCGGCATGATACGGCACTACCCTGATCTGCACCATAACCGTACCAAATTTAAAGGAATAAATATCATTCAATGTTATCAATTCATCCTTATTTAATAATTTGGCAAGATATTTTTCAACCGTTGCTTTTGTTTTTTTCATCAAATTGGCATTTACGCCTTCTTTTAAAAATTTAAACTTTGGCATGATGACCCCCTTTATTGGTTCAACTGTTGTTTTAACTTTGCAAGCTCATCGTCCACCTTGCTGTCCTTATCCAGTTTTGCAAATTCATCTTCCTTCAGACTCGACCCGGATAATTCGGCAAGGGCGTCGGCCTCTGCTTCCTGCTTCAAAACCTTTTCTTCCATTTTGTCAAACTTTGAAAACGCACTGGTATCCATGTTTCCCATGGTCTTTGCGAATTGTTTTTGCGCCTTTGCGGATTCACTTCTGGCTACTATCGTGGATTCTCTCATCCTTGCTTCCTCGAGCCGCTGCTTGATCGCGTCAAGCTGCTGGCGAAGCTGGATCGTTGTTTTTTCAGACTGCATTCTCATCTGCTCATACTGATTCGCCTGGTTATCAAAATTCACTTTTTTTGCCAGGGCCTCTTTTGCAAGATCTTCACGTCCGGCCTTCAAAGCCTGACCCGCCTTATTTTGCCAATCCAGAGCAGATTTTTTTGCCTGGTCCTCCTTGCGCTCGAGGTTTTTTTCATTTGCCATGGCCTCTGCAACAGATGACGTTGCCTTGGTTGCGGCCTCTTCCATTTCAATGATCATTAATTTAACCATTTTTGCCGGATCTTCCGCTTTATCGATCATATCGTTGATATTCGACTTGACAACATCCGTTATCTTACTGAATAATCCCATAATCCCTCCTTAATAAAATTACAAATTTTAATTGTGAATTTTCAATTTGCCTTTTAAAAAAATAAATAATTGCCTGATCAAGGATTAAAAACATTTTTTAAGCAAAAAGAAAATAAATTTTAATCATCGTTCTTTATTGAAATAATAATACAATATCCGGAAAATACAAAATTCTTTCTTTCAAAAAAAAGAATTTTGTATAATTTTTTAGAATGAATAACACTTAAACGATTCATCCCTGGCAAAATTAAAAAAATTATTCAAAATTTTCGATGGATTTTGAGAATTAAACCCAAATTCTGAATTAATTATTTCCAGGTTTTTCCTTTATCTATTTACATAAATTTAAAATTAATATAAAATTAAAGCATATTATTTTATTCATCATGAGTTACTATGAACGATGACTTTAGTTCTCCGGAATTACAAAAGCAGAATCAAAACCTCAATGAAATTATCGAAGTGGCAAAACAGATAAATTCCGGGCTGGACATCAATTATATAATAAAAAACGTTAACATGGTGATGTGCAGTAAATTTAAGCCCGTAATCACGGGTTTTATTCTCCAGAATGACATAGACGATTTTTCACCCGTGTTCCACATGTACAAGGGAATTGAATTTGACAAATTGGAACTCGGATTTAATTCTATTGCACCATTGACGCAATTTTTTGAAAAATACGAATACAATCAGATTACCTATGACCAGTTTGTAAAAGACCTGAACAAAAAATCCATTACAGAGGAATTAAAAAATTTTTCACCCGAGTTCATTATTCCCTTAAGATCATTCAAAAGCATTCTCGGTATTTATCTGCAGGGATCGAGGCATGACGGCAAATCTTACACCATGGAAGACATTCAATTTTGCATTAACATACTGGGATTTGCCAGCATTTCAATAGAAAATGCCAATCTGTTCAGGGAAGCCACTGTTGACAGAATGACCAAGCTTTATACCCATCACCAGTTCCAGGAAAAGCTCTTCAGGGAAATCAAGAAAGGCCAAAGGTATGTCAATAAATTTTCCCTGATCATGTTTGACATAGACCATTTTAAAAAATTCAACGACAATTACGGCCACCTTCAAGGCGATATAATAATCAAGGAAATTGCCAAAATACTTGTCAAATTCACAAGGGATATTGACATGCCTGCAAGATACGGCGGCGAGGAATTCGTCGTGCTTATGCCTGAAATTGGCCTGGATCAGGCATACCAGGCCGCAGAGAGATTAAGAAAAACAATTGAAAACTATGAATTCCCCGGGAAAAACGGACCGTATGACGTAACCATCAGCGCGGGAGTCGGGGAATTCGACGCGAATCAGATTAAATACAATAATGATTTCATTGAATTCGTCGACAAGGCATTGTACCAGTCGAAGCATGACGGCAGGAACAGGGTCACCAGGGCATATTTCTAAAACATCATAATAATCATTCATTTTCTGTTTGTTTATATTATTGGAATAACCAAACCATATTTCTTGCCAATACCATCATTGTATTAATTGTTAAGAATTTGTTAATTTATAATTTGAATTTTTTTAAAATTTAGTATATAAGGATGTTAAATTAATTCGGAGTCAATCAATAAAATGAAATTCAACCTTCTTGATCTATTAATGCCCAGAGAGGGAAAATTCTTCAATTACTTCAAGGAACAGGTTAGCCTGTTGATTGAAGCATCGCAAATTTTCAGGAATCTTTCGCTTAATATCGACAGCATGAACGAAGATGAAATCAAAAAAGAAATAGGCAGAATCAAGGAATGTGAAAAAAAGGCAGATTTTATTGAAGTTACAATCATAAATGAACTTGAAAAAACCTTTATAACACCTTTTGACAGGGAAGACATTCATCTTATTGCAATTAACGTCGACAGGGCAATTGATATCCTGAACAGTTTTTCCAACAAGATAGAAATTTACGGGATACATTCCTTCCCGGTAAACGTCTCGAAATTTTCAGATATCATCGTTGAAATAGCAGAAATTCTTTATGATATTTTTAATGATTTTGAAAAGAAAAAAAAGATTGATGATAAAATCAGGAACATGCATGCCCTTGAAAACAATGCCGACTATCTGTTTTATATAAGCGTCGGTGATCTTTTCAAGGATCACACCGATCCTATTGAAATAATAAAGTTAAAGGAAGTTTTTGAGTATCTGGAATCAATTGTTGATTCTATTGATTATGTTGGAAAGTTGCTTAGAAGAGTATTGATAAAACAGGGATAATCGATGTCTTTAACTTTAATTATTGTTTTAACGGTCATCGGCATGGCCCTGCTCTTTGACTTTTTTAACGGCTTTCATGATGCTGCGAATGCAATTTCAACAATTGTTATTACCAAAACCCTGACACCTTTGCAGGCCGTATTACTGGCCGGAATAGCCAATTTTGTCGGTTACTTTTTTTTCGGTGTGGCAGTTGCAAAAACAATAGGCAAAGGTGTCATAGATATTCATTTCATAACCCTTACAGTTGTTTTGTCGGCATTGATCGGTGCCATCCTCTGGAACATTATCACCTGGCTCCTGGGACTCCCGACATCAAGTTCTCATGCCCTGATAGGGGGGCTGGTAGGGGCAGGAATAACATCTGCCGGTTTTAATTCAATAATAGTGGGCGGTGTTGCCAAAATAGTAATTTTTATAGTAGTTGCCCCCCTTGTCGGACTGATAGGAGCCATTGTTTTTACCCTGATCATAATCAGGATCGTTCATAAGCTCCAGCCGAAAACCGCAAATAAAATATTTAAAAGACTACAGATGCTTTCTTCATTTATCTATGCCGTGGGACACGGTACCAATGACGCCCAAAAATCCATGGGAATCATTGTGCTTGCCCTTGTTGCCGGAGGATTTCAACAGGACTTTCATATGGACAAATGGATCGTAATTGCATGCTATACATCGATATCCATAGGCACCATGCTCGGCGGATGGCGGATTGTTAAAACCATGGGCACAAAAATTACAAAGATACATGCCATGGAAGGTTTTTGTGCAGAATCATCCTCAGCCCTGGTTTTACTGCTCACTGCTCATTTCGGAATTCCCGTAAGCACGACCCATGTTATTGCAGGATCAATTATGGGAGTCGGCACCGTTGAAAGAGCAGCATCTGTAAGATGGATCACGGCACGAAAAATCGTCTGGGCATGGCTCCTGACAATACCTCTGACGGCATTATGTTCAGGTATATGTTACCTGGGAATTTCATACTTATATAACATCTTGAGTGCTAATTTTTAATCAGGTTTGATATAATTAAATCCAACAATTGAAAATTTATCATTAAATTCCAAATAATATTGAAAGTTCCCTAGCAATTGTTTTTTTACTAAATATTTTTTCCAAAATAATACATTTTGACCATAATCTTTTACATAAATAAGGTAGAACCTTTTGAATATTCTTTCAACCCTTTCCGTATCAAATTCGCTCAACTCCAGTATTTCAAAATAAAATTTAAACAATTTCCTTATAACTATCGCAATACTGAATGCGAACATCGTATCTGCCAGATGTTTAATTTTTCGATAAAACACCTCGTCCATGTGAATATGCAAGTCTTCATCCCAGTAAATATTCTGATATTTGCTTATCTCATCGATTTCCTCCATATCAAAATGATATTTATTGAGAATGCAGAGCGTTTTGTCCAGAATATACAGGCAAGTGTCCGAAATTCCTAGGCCCAGCATATTGCCGAGACCGATAATTTTACTTTTAAGCTCCCAGGTTAGAACAAGATGGAAATCATGTTCTTTTTGTTTTGTGAAATTGTTATCCATTGAATGCTCCTTACCAATATTAATCTACCAAAACGGGAAAATCGTTTACAAAAAATTTGTTATAATGACAAAATCATAAAATAATGTTTTAATTCTCCAGGAGCCGTCTGTCCAATATTGTATTTATTTAGTTATAAATAGTACTTGCCGAGATATAAAACTAAATGAAAAGAATTTATTCAATAATATTATTTTTGTTCATCACATTGCAGATATTCCCCGAATATGAAATTTATTTCATTTATAACGACCGATATTATTATCAGAAGCTTATTAATCCTGAAGAAATACAGATAGAACCTTTCAATGCGCTTAAATATGTTGATGTTTCACAGTCACACAGGCTTTTAATCAATTACCAGCAAAAATCAATATTAAATTCACTGGTTTATATCGGGGATACATATCAATTCAACAATATAAAACTCATACTGAAAAACATCAATATGTATCAGATAACTGATAATGATACCAGAATAAGCCTGAGTTTTTCAATCGCAAAATATGACAATGTAATCCTTTTGAGCTGCGTGAAATTCGACAAATCAAAAGAAATAACCATCATAGACAAACTTGCTTCGGCTTTTACAGTCAAAATGCTGTTAATAAAAATGACTGGCAAAATAGAAGCGGAAGCAAATACAAACAAGGAAGAGATTAAACCGACTGATGTGACGATCCAGGCAGAATACCAGAAATTCCTGAATGACCTGAAAAAATTAAAAAACAGGGAACTGCTTGATTATATCACACAGTTTGTCAAATTGAATTTTGAATTATCACCCGACAGGAACATCACTGGAGAATGGGTAAGTCCCGCGGATCTGTATTTTTATAAAAAAGGCGACTATAAATCCTGTGCATTCTTTTATTATTATACCCTCAAGAGTCTTGGGCTGCCGGTCAGGGCATACCTGGCAAGTTTCCTTGAAAAAAAGGATCAGGCAGACATTGAAAAAATGTCTTATGCATTCAGGACAAGAAAGCCTGAATTGATCCAGGAAATCGAAATAGAGTACAAAAACGTGAACGCAAGGTCGAACCTCCTTCAATTTACCGACGACTACATGAATTCCAAACTTAAAAGGCCCCCTGACATATTCTTCTACAAGCCTCCGGATTTTGAGAAGGCAACATTATTGATAACGGTTCAGATAAACAACAGATGGATATATACAACCGGCACAAACTGGACCGATGCCGGCATTTATACTCCGGAAAGAACATGAGCCCATTACCCACAATCCGGCTGTTTTTATTCGTATTTCGACAGGGATTATGATATTATGAACAATGTCCCCCTAAACGGGGATGAATTCACTTGGGATATTTTTTATCCATGAGAATAAATTTCGGCTGGATATTACGATGAAAAATCACGGATTCATAAAAATTGCATGCGGCGTTCCATTCGGCAGGATTGCGGATGTGGAATACAACAAGGATCAAATCATATCATTGACAAAAAACGCCGCATACAATGATGCGAGTCTTATCGTGTTTCCCGAATTGTCCCTTACTTCATACACTTGCCAGGATCTTTTCCAGCAGACCGTGATTCTCAACGAAAGCATAGATGCCCTTTTTGACATCGCCGAAAAAACGAAAAAACTCGGCATACTGACAATTGTCGGTCTGCCGCTGGTTAATTCGAACAGGCTGTTCAACACGGCAGCAGTGATAAGCGGGGGAGAAATCCTCGGCATAATTCCCAAGTCATACATACCGGGCTACAGGGAATTTTACGAGCCCAGGTGGTTTTCCGGCATGGAATGCAGCTTCGAAGACGAGATAATCTTAAACGACAAAAAGATAAATTTTGGGACGGGTCTGCTCTTCACGGACAAAAACAACCCGGACTTTACCGTCGGAGTGGAAATTTGCGAAGATATATGGATGCCAATACCGCCTTCCAGCTACCAGAGCCTTGCAGGCGCAACCGTGCTCTGTAACTTAAGTGCAAGCAACATACTTGTCGGCAAGTCGGAATACCGCAGGGAAATAGTCACAAACCAGGCATCGAGATGCATCGCCGCTTATGCATATTGC
>JBJKSS010000235.1:0-13381 GCA_046703745.1 Spirochaetota bacterium | reverse complement strand
AAGGAAAAGTAGAATATCAGGAAAAGCCAAAACTCGTTTATGATTCCAATGAAGGGAAATATTATTTTGAAGTTTCCAGGCAGATTAAATTCAATGAAAGTGCCCCGATTAAATCCTTAAAATTGTCGGTAAAATTAAAATTTTATAGAATAATACTTAAAAGCCTGATATATGGTGCATTGATAACCATAATAGTAATAATGCCATTCATATTTTTTTTCTCAAGGACTATAACAAAGCCTATTTTAAAAATATCAAAAGGGGCAAAGCAAATTGCCCTTGGGAACCTCGGGATCGAGGTCAGGTCATTCGCAAAGGATGAGCTTGGCGAGCTTGTCATGACATTTAATAATATGTCTAAAGAACTGCATAAGATTAAAAAGATACGGGATGATTTACTGGCCGTTATCAGCCATGAATTAAGGTCTCCTCTTGGCCGTATTAAGGGGTATACGGAATTATTGAACGACCTTAAGTTAAATAAAAAAGAAAGGGACGTTTATTACAGTTCGATATTTTCAGAAATAGATTTTGTTAACTATATGATTGGGGAGATTATTGAAATTTCCAGGCTGGAATTGAATAAGGAACAGCTGTTTTTGGAAAAAATAGATTTGTTCGATCTTTTAAAAACGTTGGAAACCGAATATGAAATATCCAATGCTTTAAATAAGGATTTAAATTATGAATTTAAATACGAAGAGAAGTTATTCTGTAATATCGATTATGAAAAGATCAAGAGAGTATTAAACAATATAATTGAGAATTCAGTAAAGGCAAAGGCAAAAGAGATTCAACTATTTGCATTAAAAAAAGATGATTTTATTCTTATCCGAATAATTGATGACGGAGTAGGTATCCCGGCTGATCAGCTGGACATAGTTTTTGAAAAGTTTTACAGGGTAGATAAATCCAGGGACAGGGAGACTGGTGGATTCGGTCTGGGATTGGCAATTTGCAGGGGAATAATCAACGAACATAAAGGAAGCATTTATTTTGTAAAAAAGGAAGTCGGGGCAGAATTACATATTGAATTACCATTGCTGAGCGATGAAGAATTTCATGAAGAAATTAATAATAATCAGCTATTAACTATAGAAAATGCTTAGTTTGCAGAGCTTTTGAGAGGGTCAATTTATCCGTATATTCCAATGTACCTCCCATTGGAATACCGGTAGCAAGTTTTGAAATAGTTATATTATAAGAAGAAAGAATTTTTTGTAAATACAAAAAAGTTGCTTCACCCTCTGTTGTGGGATTTGTTGCTATTAAAATTTCTGTTATCTTTTCATGTTCAATACGATCCAATAATTCTTTTATTCTTAATGATTCCGGGGTTATTCCTTCCAGGGGATTCAAAGAGCCCATTAATATATGATATTTGCCTTTAAAAATCCCAGTATCCTCAATTGCCTCCAGATCTTTTGGCTCTTCTACAACACAGATTAAAGAGCTGTCTCTGCTCAAGGAGGTACAAATGGAACATGGGCTGGATATGGTATAGTTACCGCATAAAAAACAATTCTGGATATGTTCAATGGTTTCATTTATTATACCAGCTATTTCTTTTGCTGTTTTTCTGTTTTTTAAAAGATGATAAACAATCCTGGATGCGCTTTTTTTACCGATCCCGGGAAGCATTGTAAACGCATTTATAAGGTCATTAATTTCCAGCATTTAAAATAAACCCGGTATTAAAGAATTTGAAAATTTTGACTGCATTTCTTCCTTGAGTTTCATAATCGCATCGTTATGCGCTGCTATAATAAGATCCCTGAAAGTTGCCATGTCCTGTTTTATAATGTCGTTTTCTTCATATTCGATTGATATGATCCTAAAATCACCGGACATTTTAATTCTTACAAAACCACCGCCAGACTCTCCTGTTACAGTTATATTTTTTAATTCTTCCATCGCTTCCTGGCTTTTTTTCTTTAATTCTTCAACATTTAAATTTTTCAGTAAATCAAAAGGATTCATACTAGGTTGCTCCTTATTTTATTAAATTTCCTGTCCCTGGAATAAATTGATAATTTTTTCTTTGTTGATTTCTGCCTGTGTTTGTTTTTTATCTATCTGTTTAAATTCAACCCTTATTTTGAATTTGTTATTATGACTGGGGCCAATAATTTTTAATGCTTCTTCGGTTAATAATTCTTCAAATTTTTTTGCGACATCATAATGCATTTTTTGAGTATAATAAATGATCAGGTTGTTTTCTTTTTCTTCAATTGATTCTATATTTACCAATGCTGTTGCAAGCTGAAAATGAGAACTTGATAATTTTGATTTTATTATTTTTAAAATTTCGCTTTTATTCGCCTCTTGAAAATGATTTTCGTAGGGAGTGTTTTCATCGCTGCTGTTTGTTGCTGAAGAGTTGATCTTGGTACTATTTGCTGCGTTATTGCCTGAGGCATTATCTGAGGCGTCATTGACGGTTGCATTATCGCTTGAAAATATAGACTTTGACAAAGCATTGAGTTTTTTTATAATATCCCTAGGCCTTATAAAATTTTTGTAATGGGCAAGTTTGATTAAACAAATTTCAATCTCTGCCTGGGCATTCAGTGAATATTTGATGTTTTCAAATGTCTTGAATAAAAGGTCCAGAATATTTTCAATATCTTCAAAGGAAAAAGCATTAATCAGTTTATCATCAAACAAAACCGTATTTAATTCAATAAACCTGCTTGTATTTATGTTGGTTTTTTTTATCATTAAATTTCTGAAAAGTTCTATTAACTCTGCGAGAATTTGTTCTGGAGAAATTCCTGCATCCTGCAATGAATAATATTCTGTCAGTAAAAATTCTCTGTTTTGCGCCTGGATACTTTTTACAAGGTTTAATAATCTTTCATCTCCAACCAAACCAAGTTTATCCTGAATTTGCTTTAATGTGATTTCCTTATCGCAGAATGAAATTATTTGGTCTAACAATGTGTATGAATCCCTCATGGACCCCTGGCCTTCATTGGCAATCCATATCAGCGCATTATCCTCATATTTTATATTATTGATTTTTAAAACTCTTGCCAAAGATTCAAAAATCAAATTTGCAGGAATCAATCTGAAATTAAACTGCTGGCATCTTGATCTGATTGTGGGTATGACCTTGTTTATTTCAGTAGTTGCGAAAACGAATACAACATTTTCCGGCGGTTCTTCAATTGTTTTTAGCAATGCGTTAAAGGCGCTTTTGGAAAGCATATGGACTTCATCGATGATGTATACTTTGTATTTTGATGCAACAGGAGGATACATTATTTCCTCCTGAATTACCCTGACGGATTCAATCCCTGTGTTTGAGGCTCCGTCTATCTCAATTACGTCGGTACTGGCTCCATTGGTGATAGAGGTGCAATTTTCACATGTGTTGCAGGGAGATCCGGTTGGGCCGTTTATACAGTTTAATGCCTTTGCGATAATTCTTGCGGCTGAAGTTTTTCCAACACCTCTGGGGCCGCTCAATAAATATGCGTTTGCAATCTTGTTGTTGGCAATTGAATTTTTTAGTGTCGTTGCAACAAAATCCTGCCCAACAAGTTCATCAAATGTTTTTGGTCTGAATTTAATAGCCGTGACTTCGTGAGACATCTAGTTATCTCCATGGGCATCATTGAATCAAAACAATCAGCCTTTTTGTATAATTGTGTTTTTAAATGCAAAATATGTATACTTTATTCAATAGTATTTTTATCCAACTTGTATGCTTTCAAATATAATTATATAATAAAAATGGCATATAATTAATATTTATTTTAATCACCGCAAAAGATAAAAAAACCTCTTTAACTACTTTCAAGCTTTGTCTGCACATTAAAATTGTTCCTACCGCTGCTGCCTTCCGGCCCTGACGGGGTTTGGATAATTTTAACTGCATGAAGCCTGAAGATCATCGTTAAAGAGGTTTACCGAGCACTCAATTTAAATAAAATAATTATATATAATTTATTATTGTTTAAATTTGAGTGCTCGGAAAATTTCGGAGAAAGAGGGATTCGAACCCTCGGTACCCCTTGCGAGGTACAACGGATTTCGAGTCCGCCCGATTCAACCACTCTCGCATCTCTCCATAATGTTGAGCCTAAGAGGAATCGAACCTCCGGCCTTTAGATCCGCAATCTAACGCTCTATCCAACTGAGCTATAGGCTCAATTTTTTAAATAATCAAATCTTACGGAAAGTGGGGGATTCGAACCCCCGGTACACAGCAAAGCATACACACGCTTTCCAAGCGTGCTCCTTCAACCGCTCGGACAACTTTCCATTTTATATAAATTCGGAGAGAGAGGGATTCGAACCCTCGGAACAGTTCAACACCATTCAACTCCTTAGCAGGGAGTCCGATTCGACCACTCTCGCATCTCTCCGAATGATAATAATATTTAAAATAATATCGGAGAGAGAGGGATTCGAACCCCCGGAAGCTTGCACTTCAACGGTTTTCAAGACCGCCTCTTTCAACCGCTCAGACATCTCTCCAAAATATTGTTTCGAGAATATAGCTTGTCTTGAAATAAAAGTCAAGAAAAAAGAAATGCTGTTATTAAAATTAGAAAGCGAAATTGAATCTTCTGAGTTAAATTTGGAAGTATTTAAGCTGTAATCAACAATCTCGAAGCAAGCCGAAGGAGTATGAAATATTTTTAAGATTCAAAGCAAGCATTCGAGGAGTTATATCCGAAGAGATTAAAAAATAGAAAATTAATTTATTGCCAGGGTTTTTAAAAAACAACTGGTAATGTGTTGGGGTCTGAAAATCTTGAAAAATAAAAAAACAAGCAGTGGTGTGGAACAATTGTCACTGATGCAGCAGGCAGAGATAATAATGTGATAAGTGGTTAATTTTAACAAAATTCAAATAACAGGCCCGAATTATATAAGGGCACCTAATTGTTACGCCATTAAAAATTTTAGCAAAATGTTTCACGTGAAACATTTCTCTTTGCCGTCTTGTTATTTATCCAAAATAAATTTAAATAATTTAAATCAAATTTATTATTAATAATACCGAAAATTAAATGATATATTATACATAAAAATTCTTAAGAGGTAATTTAATGGGGAAAAAAATAATATTAATCTCTGTGATACTTTTATTTATACAGGCTTTGTTGGTTGCTGTTGATCTGGATATTGATAAGGTTGAATTTGACGGATTAAATATTGCCGCCAGTAAATATAAAGATGAGGCCAAGGAGTTGGAACAAAAATTTAACATAGCTTATTCACCTTTGCTCCCGGCGGATGGGGTTTATGTTATTACCGACGCACAAACAGGGAAGCAGGCTGTTGTCCAGGTGGGCTATGCCGAAGTTGATAAGTCTCCATATGCTTTATACCTGCCAGAATCTATTTTTAATTTTTTTTTAAAAGGGTATGAAAAGCCAGTAGATCGAATAAAATTAAAGGTTAAATTTCTTGCATGGAACAAAGAGGGTGAAGAAGCAAATGATTTGAATTTGTTTAATCTTGTAATAAAACCTGAAAATGCTCTGGCCGAAATTTCTAAGAATGGATTAAATAATTATTATATCCAGCTGGGTGCATTCAGCTATTATCAAAATAGTTACCCCGTTATTATCAGTTTGCTCCCTTTATTGGATGTATTACCTAAATTTTATATGGTAAAATCCGGCGTTGAGAATTCTAACATGTTCCGTGTCCTTGCAGGCCCCTACAGTCTTGATAAGGCAAGAGAAATAGCAAGGAATATAAATTTGACAAAAAAGGGGGCTGTTTTTATTCATTCTGGGGAAAATATAATTGAGGGGAAAAATAAATAGTTTTATCTTAAGGGTAATTTAAATGAAAAAGGGTGCTATCATATTTTTAATTTTTTTAATGCCGCTTAGCATGTATTCTGAAAAATGGATCGGAAGAGCCACCGTAAATAATAAAATAGACGGTGCGATAACGAGCAGCGGCGAAAAATACAAATCGGATTCTTTGACAGGGGCTTGCAATGGATTCAAGCTCGGTGCGGATATTATTGTAATAAATGTTAAAAACAAAAAAGCAATTACCGTTAAAGTAAACGACAGGCTTCAGAATGATTCAAATTATTTTATTGCCCTTTCGTCAAAAGCGGCTCAAGAAATTGGCTTAAATGAGGAATCAGGACTTGTTGTTGTTGATGCCAAATTTAGTGACATTAATTCTACAGAAAGGTTGAATGTCAATGGCCTTGTAAAAGAGGGAGAAGTGGATGAAGAAACCATTAAGAATTTTCCCTTAATAAATTGGCCGACAGCAGAGAAAGAGAATATTGAAAAAAATAATGAGAATGAAAACAATCCAAGCAAAGAAAAGGGAGGAGTGATTCCTGATAAAAAAGCAGAGGAAAACAAATCCGATGCAGATAAAAACGGTTTTATGATTAATGTTGAAAAAGTCAAGAATATTCCAGAAAAAGAACAAAAAAATAATCCGGAAAATGTTTCTTTAAACAATAGAATGGATGATGATGCAGGGACATTTAAATCTGCTGAAGGGAAAATTAGCAAAGAAAAAAACGTTCCAGAGAAAGAAAAAGGGAAAAATCCTGAAGAGCTGAAAAAAAAGTATTCA
This sequence comes from Spirochaetota bacterium, assembly GCA_046703745.1. Taxonomy (GTDB): domain Bacteria; phylum Spirochaetota; class GWE2-31-10; order GWE2-31-10; family JAFGQB01; genus CAZHHK01. Next base: position 6,808 of record JBJKSS010000235.1, on the reverse strand, counting down.
ATGAATAATGAAAAAGAATCTTTTGTATTGTTATTAAATAAGGAATCAACAGAAACAACAAAAAAAGAAAAACTGACATGGGTATCAAGTCTCGAAAAAAACAAAGTTTACGTAAGATTTTCAACAACATTTGATAAAAAAGAAGGGGGGAGAAGGTTGGGTTTGTTTAATCAAATTTTCCCCGATGTGGTTGGATTAGAGAAGAACGGGAAATTTATTTTGTTTGTCGGCCCAATAGACGAAAAGGATATAGACAAAGTGATAAGGCTGATAAGAAAATATGGTTATAAAGATTCCTATGTTGTTAGAGGGCAATAAGATAATTTTTCATTATTTCGATGATCTTGTCTGTTTTAATTTTTAATTCAATCAAAAAGTCATTGTCTTCTATTTTACCAAGAACGGCATCTTTTTCTTTTTCATTGCTGAACGTTAAATCTCTGAATGGATCATTATAATCTTTTTTTCTCGAAGAATATGATAGCTTGTAAACATTTTCATGAATTTCAATGCCTTTTATTAATATTCTTTTCCAGTCATCCTTGGATAAATCGTCAATTTTTTTATTTATTATTTTTTCAAAAACATATAAGGTGTATCTGGCTTTTTGTTCCGGATATTCATTCCATAAATTATTATATGCAGCATGTATTTGATCCCAGGTTTTTAATGAACCATCTTTAATACTGTTTTTCAATTCTTCTAATTTCTCTTCAGGAATTAGCTGTCCACCAATATTGTGCCATTTTACAAAAAGGCTTTTTTTGTATAAATTGTTTATTTTAAATAAAAAAGGGTTTAAATTTAATTCTTCATCCGGTGAATTATCCTGCAATAAATTGTTGAATACGAAAAAAAGACACATGTCATAATATGCCTTTAATGCATTAAACGGCTTGATTATTTTTACTGATGTTTTCTTGGCCTGTGTTTCATCAATCAGAATCAAGTCATTGTGTTTGTCAATATTAAAAAAAACATCATTAACTTTGCTAAAATTTTTTGCTTTTAATAACAAATTCAGTTTGTCTATGGCATTTAAAATTTCTGATACGCTGTCCGGTGCAAGATACTCGGTTTCAATATTTTGAATTTTAACTTTTCTTTTATCGCGTTTATTGAACTTGGATGTATTTCGTGCCATTGCATACATATTATACATAAACCAATAGGCCGGAGTTATACAAATTGAATAATCTTTTTTATCTATTGAGAGAAGTGAAAAAGGATATTCAATGTTTAATTCCATATCATAATCACCTTTTGCAACAAGCACAAAAGAAACAAATTTGGAATTATGTTTGAAGCTTGTGCATAGTCCGGGCCAGAATCCTCTTCCTGCTATTATTTCACCATCGGGAGTTCGCGAATTATGATTGGAGCCGATTGTTGCGCCGGCCGCAATGTTAGTCTGACCAAAAGTGGTGGCTGCTATTAAAAACGAGTTGTTGTGATGCTGCTCATGAAAGGGGAAAATCAAATTGTTCAACAATTCACAGCAGGATACGGTTGAATTATCTCCAAGTATGGAATTGATTAATCTGGCGCCGTACTTTAACTGGGTATTCCGCCCGGTAATAAATCTTACGGCTTTACTGCCATAAAAAATTTTACTTCCATAGCCAACAATGCCGTTAACCAATTCAACGCCTTCACCTATCTGTGATGGTTCCTCCTTTGATGATAAAATCGTTGTATTCTTTATTTTGTTGGCACCTTTGATATATGCATGATTACCAACATTTGTGTCTTTAATTATTCTGGTGTTTTTTATGACGGTTTTTTCTCCTATTGATCCGTAATAACCTCTTTTGCTGGAAAAAGATTTTTCCGTAATTTCCTTGAATTTTTCAATTAATATATCATCATCCCTGAATTTGGACCATAAATATGCATCGGCGGTAATCATTGATTCAAAAGGCAAGACTTTTCGTCCTTCATTTTCATTGCATATTTCGAGCCATATCCTTAATACCTCGTCTTCTCCTTCTTTTAATATTCCGTTCCCGAATTTTGCATGATCAGATGTAAGCATTTCCTGTATATTAAACAAGATGCATTCTTCGCTAATAATGTAATGTGAAAGATATGCCACGTTTTTTATGACAGCATTATCTTTTATGTCGCATGATATGATGGTTGAGTTATAAATACCGACTGGCAGTTTAAGGTCATGGTACTCTAAAAAATTGGGCGATATGGCTCCTATATTTACCTTGCCGTAAAATTCTGAATTTTTTATTAATGCCGGATTAAAATTATTGTGAACGTAAATACTATTCCAATCTTCAGAATAATTGTTGTTTTTTATTAATAGTTCGATTTCTTTGTTTTTTAATTTACGGTATCCTGAAAAATCATTTTTGTTGTTTTCACTAAATGATGGAGGGGCAAAATTTTTTGATAAATTGTCCAGAGAATTTTTTTTTATTTCTGCCATTTAATTAATCCTTTTAAAAAAATCATTTTAAAATAATTAGCATAGTTTTTGTGTTAAGTAAAATAATAAAATCAGGGAATTTGACTTATTGAATATAGCAAAAAATATAAAAATATTAATAAATATTTGAAATATAATCTTAAAAATGGTAAAATATTATAAAAATATAGGCTTTTTTTACTGAAGTCGGGAAATATTTTGGTGAAAAATTATAATAATAATCAAATTAAAGAGCTAAAAGATAGATTATCATCAATAATTTTAACAGATTCTATTGATTTTAATAAGCTTTATGAAGAAATTTTGTCTTTTTTTTCCGAAACTGTAAATGAATATATTTCACGAAGGCATTTGGAATTAAAAAACGAGGGATTTAAAAATAAGGAAATATATTCAATTTTATCAAGGGAAGTCTCACAAAATTTATTTAAAAGTAAAAATTTGTCAGAACGTCAGATTAAAAGAATCATTTATAAGGAGTGAATTTTATGTGCGGAATAATCGGATATGTCGGCGAAAGAGATTGTACACCAATACTTATTGAAGGATTAAAAAGGGTGGAATACAGGGGGTATGATTCATCGGGAATTTCATTTTTAACCCGTAATCAACTGAAGACTTATAAAAAGGCCGGTAAAATTTCATTGCTGGAATCAGTTGTACCGGATAACATAAAATCGAAAATCGGAATAGGTCACACCCGCTGGGCAACACATGGGGCTCCGACCGATGCCAATGCCCACCCTCACCTTAGTCAGAGTGGTAAGTTTGCAATAGTTCATAACGGAATAGTTGAAAATTATAAATCTTTAAAGAAAAAACTTGAATCGGAAGGGGCAAAATTCAGGACGGAAACCGATTCTGAGGTCATAGCATTTTTAATTGAAAAATTTTATAACGGTAATTTTGAAGATGCCTTTCACAAAGCACTGTTTCAACTGGAAGGCGCTTTCGGATTGGTCGCCCTGTGTGAAAGCGAGCCGGAATATTTGATGGCTGCACGCAAAGGCAGCCCCCTGATTATCGGTATCGGGCAGAATGAAAATTTTGTTGCCAGCGATATTAATGCGTTTCTCGGTCACACAAAACAGGTCGTTTACCTTGAAGATTATGAAATAGCGAGGGTTGAAAAGAAGAAATTTATTGCGCGTGATTTCAGGCTCAGTGAAATATCCAAAAACATTGATACCGTTGATATGGAAGTGTCAAAAATGGACAAGGAGAATTTTCCTCATTATATGCTTAAAGAGATTTATGAGCAGCCGGAAAGCATTAAAAGAGCCTTTGCCGGAAGATTGATGGAAAATATAGGAACAGCGAAACTTGGCGGTTTAAACCTGTCAAAACAGGAGTTATTCGGCATCGAGAGGGTCAATATCATCGCGTGTGGGACAAGCTATCATGCCGGCCTTGTCGGTGCATATGCAATTGAGGAATTCGCAAGGATAAACACGTCTGTTGAGATATCATCGGAATTCAGATATAAAAATCCGATTATAGAAAAAGGATCCATATTTTTTGCGGTAAGCCAGTCAGGAGAAACAATCGATTCATTGTTTGCGATGAGGGAAATTCAAAGGAAAGGGGCCAAGGTATTGGGCATATGCAATGTAGTCGGCAGCACGATTCCGAGAGAAAGCGACGGTGGCGTTTATGTTCACTCAGGCCTTGAAGTTGCCGTGGCATCAACAAAGGCTTTTACTTCACAATTAACGGTATTATACCTGTTTGCGATATTGATGGGGAGAATGAGGGATATGAGTCTTCACCAGGGGCAGGAAATAATCAATCAAATAAATATGCTGCCCCAGATGGTACAGAAGATACTGGATAATGCAAAAATCGTGGAAGATATTTCTGAAAAATATTACAATATGGACAATTTTTTATTCCTTGGCCGTGGCATCAATTATCCTGTGGCACTGGAAGGAGCATTAAAATTAAAAGAGATCAGTTACAGGCATGCTGAAGGCATCGCGGCAGGAGAGATCAAGCATGGGCCGATTGCCCTGATAGATAAAAACACTCCGGTAATTTTTATTGTCCCCAAAGATAACGTTTATGATAAAACCTTATCCAACATTGAAGAGATAAAGGCAAGGGGCGGCAAAACGATTGCAATATGTCATGAGGGGGACAAAAAAATAAAAGAGCTTGTCGAGGATGCTATAGAAATTCCCGTTTGTGATCCTGTTTTGTCTCCGATGCTCAGTATAATTCCTTTGCAGCTGTTTGCTTATTATGTGGCAAAAAAACTGGGTTGTGATATTGATCAGCCGAGGAATCTTGCCAAATCGGTGACTGTTGAATGAAAACGGCAAAAAAATATACGGTAATCGGCAGGGTGCAGGGAGTCGGATACCGTTATTTCACAGTTAATGTTGCCAACCGAATAGGGTGTTATGGTTATGTTAAAAATTTATTTAATGGCAATGTTGAAGTTTATGCCATAGGGTCAAAGGAGCAACTGGAAAAGCTCAAAGAGGCCTTATTCAAGGGCCCATCGTTTTCAAGGGTAGAAAACATCGTCGAGGAGGATCAGATCGTTGATTCCGCGTTTTTTAATTTTAAGATAACTTATTAAAACAAAGCAAGGATCTAATGAAAAAAATTGTTTATATCTTATTAATGGTTATGTTAGTTGTCACTATATATCCAGAAAGGATGAAATATCCTTTTATATATATTCCCGGCATGTTTGACAACGGAGATTTGCTTACATCTAAATCTTTGCTGGTCAGGGATATTGAAAGTAAAGACGGATTTTATGGTAAAACTTATTTTAATGACTCAAAGTATGTTTATGACACGGATAAAATAAACTGCTCATCAAATATTGTGGGCGATAAATATTACAGGCTCATCGTGTCAAACCTTATCGGCCCATACAGGACAAATATATCATTATGGCTGATGGCTGACCGGCTTTTTTGTCTGATGCAGGGCAGGGCGCCCAAGAATAAAAATTACAGATATTTGACTCATTATGAAGGGAACGATTATTCAGGTTATATTTTTAAGAATAACAAAAAAATAATGTTTAATGGCGTAATAGAAGAAGTTTGGGCAAAATACGGGGAAAAAGTCCATTATAAATTTAATGGTAAAAACTTCATAATAATTTTGCATCCGGGCAAAAATGAAAACCAATTTTATTTAAACGGTGAAGGATATTTTAAAAAACCGGAGGATATCAAGTTCAACTTTATTGTTCATTCTTCAGGAGGGATTGCATTAAGAAGGTATATCCGGATGTGCAGTGATGAAAAATTGCCCGGAAATATTAATACAATTATTAATTTGTCGGTACCCCAGATGGGCGCCAGAATGCTTTTAAATTTGAAAAACGGCTTTCCTGCATTGATAAATGATACTATAAATAATTTCTACAGCAATATGGACACAGGATTTGTTGAAATTAAGGATCAAAAAGGTGATTCAATCAGGTATTCCTATAAAGATTTGGAAGAAAAAACAAATGTCAGTTTGATACACGGCAAAGGCTTAGCTGCAAGGTTTATGAGAAGGGTTATCGGGGATTATATTTTATATGGTATACCTTTTGATGGCAAAAGAGATGTTTTGGGATTTGACCCGGCATTATGGGATTTAAATCCAAAGCACAGAATGATTAAAGGATTGATGAAACAGCCCTTGCCTATGGATATCAAGATTTATAATTACAGGGTGAAAAAACCATTTTCAAAATTATTTGATAATTTAAGCAGGTATTTGAAATTGGGGGAAAGCGATGGAGTTGTTGATTTCAGGGACACGGATTTAACCCAACTTCCGCAGGGTGAAAAATTAAATATGGAGGATATTGTAGTCAAAAAGGCTAATCATATACCTTTCCCGTATATCAAGCCCATTTATGAATTAAGAGAGACAATCGATGAAAACTATGGGTTTTTAAAAATTCTTGTTAAAAAGAAAGAAAACAGGGAGGATGATGTTACGCTGTTAAATGCACTATTCAAGGCTATTATGCAGGAAATGGGGTTTGATCTTGAATATTTCTTGAAAAATGAGGATTATTCGGTTATAGATTATTTTGTCGGGTACCCCGTGGAATTAGAATAATCTGTTTGTCATCTTTCATAAGCAGAAATAATGTCATCAATCAGTTTGTTGATCCTTTCATCCGTCTTCTGCCAGGAGGGATTGTTTTTATACCAGCCGATTATTCCTTTAACACCTTCATCAAATTTTATTTTCGGGTTGAATTCAGGTACCACTGATCTTATTTTTGAATTGTCGAATATTACAGAATGGGCCTTGTCCCCCAAAAGGCTTCCTCCCATGTCCTTATCAATCTCTGCGATGAAATCCGAAGGAATGTGGATCGGATGGAGCTCCACCCCAAGC